>DAOWEW010000147.1 GCA_030638305.1 Desulfobacteraceae bacterium | reverse complement strand
GGGAAGCCTGACCTGTCTGGGACAAAAATTCAGCTTAGATGCAAAAATTATAGAACCTTTTAATAGCAAGCCGTTAGATATTTTATTTGTTGAGGGAGAACGCATAGAAGATTTGTCAGGAAGCGTAAAAAAACTCGCCGAGAATCTTGGGCTAAGGGTTTCCGAAAAGAAAAAAGTGACAGAAGTGCTTGTTGAAGGGAATAAACGCATAGAAACCGATGCCATAAAAAAATATATAAAAACAAAACAGGGCGATATCTTCAATGCCAAAAAAATTTCAGAGGACTTAAAATCTGTTTATTCAATGGGTTATTTTGAGAATATAATAATTGAATCTGATGATAAACCTGAAGGAAAAACCATTATATTCAAAATCAAAGAAAAACCGACTATCATGGCAATCAACATTAAAGGAAACAAAGTTTATGAAGATGAAGAAATTAAAGAGCATTTAAACATCAGAACAGGTTCAATTTTAAATATATTTAAAATAAACAGCAACATAAAACGAATAGAAGAACTGTACAAGGAAAAGAACTATCATAATGTTAAAGTAAATTACGAACTAAAGCAACTTGAACATAATCAGGCTGACCTGGAATTTATTATTGAGGAAGGCGAAAAAGTTCAAATAAAAATAATAAAATTTGAAGGTAATAATGCATTTGACAGCGACAAACTTAAAGACCTGATGAGCACGTCGGAAAATGGTTTTTTTTCGTGGCTGACTTCATCCGGAGAACTTAATATAGAAGACCTTAACCAGGACGCTGCCAGGCTTTCGGCTTTTTATCATAACAACGGATACATCCAGACCAGGATTGGAGAACCTCAAATAGAATATAAGGATAAGTGGATATATATCACGATAAAAATAGATGAAGGACCACGATTTAAGGTTGGAAAGGTTGATATCGAAGGAGACCCGGTTCTATCAAAAGAAGAATTGTCCGGGAAACTCAAGATAAACAAAGAAGAGTTTTTCAACCGTGAAGTTGTGCGAAATGATGTGCTTGCCCTCACAGACGTATGCTCTGACGAAGGATATGCGTATGCTGAAATACTCCCGCGTATTGACAAAGATTTTGACCTGCTTACAGTAAACATCAGTTATGTTATTAAAAAAGGCAAGCAGGTATATTTTGAAAAAATTATTATCGCCGGCAACACAAAAACAAGGGATAAGGTCATACGCCGCGAACTTAAGGTTTATGAGCAGGAACTTTTCAGCGGACGCAGATTAAAAAGAGGAATGCGCAATCTCTACCGGCTTGACTTTTTCGAGGATATTAAGGTTAATACAATAAAGGGAAGCGCTGATGACAGGATGATATTGAAAATTGATGTTTCTGAAAAGCCGACCGGCACTTTTAGTTTTGGAGGTGGTTACAGCAGTGTTGAAAATTTGTTTATCATGGCATCCATATCCCAGAAAAATCTTTTCGGACGGGGCCAGATTCTGAATCTGAAAGGAGAAATTGGGGGAAGAACAAACAGATACACCTTAAGTTTTACAGAACCATGGCTTTTTGATATTCCATTATCGGCAGGTTTCGATCTTTACAACTGGGATAGAGATTACACTTCATACGATAAAAACAGTAAAGGAGGCGGTGTGAGGTTTGGGTATCCGGTCTTTGATTTTACAAGGCTCTATTTATCCTATAAATATGAGCTAAGCGATATTTCAAATATTGAAGATGATGTTTCGGAAAGTATCTTTGAGATGGAAGGCGAAAATGTTTTAAGCAGTATATCCGCTATAGTGCGTTATGATTCAAGAGACAGGGTTTTCAATCCCTCTGAAGGCCAGAATCACAGTATAAGTTTGGAATACGCGGGTATCGGTGGTGATATCGGCTTTACAAAATGCCTGGCGGAAACAGGCTGGTATATCCCTCTGTTCTGGCAAACAGTTGGCTTTCTGCATGCTAAAACAGGCTATGTCAAAGAAAGTTCCGGAAAAAAACTTCCGGATTACGAACGCTTCTATCTTGGCGGTATGAATTCAATGCGCGGATTCGACTGGCAGGATATTCATGCTACAGATGCAGAGGGTGCTGACATCGGAGGAGAAAAATATATACAGTTTAACATAGAATTGACATTTCCTTTAATCGAAAAAGCAGGAATCGTGGGTGTTATATTTTATGACACCGGCAACGTATATGGCTCTGATGAAAGCATCAAACCGGGCGATATGCGAAAAAGCGCTGGATACGGTGTTAGATGGTATTCTCCCATAGGTCCTATTCGCCTTGAAAACGGATACATCCTTGATCCTGAAGAAGGTGAGAATACAGGTGGACGATGGGATTTTACGATGGGAGCGGCATTTTAATTTAATTAATAGGAGGATAACATGAAAACCGTAAAAATAGTTTTTTCTGCTGCAATCTTGTTTTTGTTTTCACTTACTGTTTCATATGGTGCAGATGTTGCCAAGATTGGGGTAGTTAATTTTAAGAGAATTCTTGAGGTATCAAGCTCCGGAAAATCCGCACAGGCAGAAATCAAAAGCCAGGGCGAAAAAATGGAGACGGAACTCAAGAAAAAAGGAAACGAATTAGAAAAATTAAAAAAGAAAATTGATCGCGAAGCCCTGGTTATGAGCAGGGAAATGCTCGAAGAAAAAGAACGTGAATTCAGAATTCAAATTAATGATTTAAAATCTCTTGAAAAAAAATATAAGGCCGAATTTCAGGTATTAAACAACGGGCTTGTTAACCGTATAAAAAAAGATGTATTTGAACTTATTGAGGAAATTGGAAAAAAGGAAGGTTACCTTCTTATTATTGAGAAGCAGGAAGCCGGCATTCTGTATTCACCGGCTACAATAGACATAACAGATAACCTGATCATACAATTCAACAAGAAAGTTGCACAGCGGACTGAAAAAGACGAAAAGTAACTGTAATCAGGGTTCGGGGTTCATAGGTTCAAGGTTCAGGGTCCAGAGTTTTCTCGTTCCCATGCTCCAGCGTGGGAACAAGGCAAGATGCCGAATATATTATGAAAATATCCCTTGCAAAAATAGCTGAAGTTGTCGGTGGAAGGCTTAAGGGCAATGCTGAAACAATTATTACCGGTATAGCTCCCTTTGATGAGGCATCTTCCGACCATATAACTTTCGCTGATAATAAAAAATTATTAAAAAAAATAAACGAAACAAATGCAGGAGCCGTTATTGTTCCCTCAGGCTTTGAGGAATCTTTAAAAAACATAATAATAGTTGATAATCCGCGTGTTGGTTTTGCAAAAATAATAGACCTGTTCCATCCACCTTCCAGGCCGAACTATTCTAATAGTACTGATGGAATATGTTCAAATGCCCATATCGGCAACAATTTTGTATGCGGAAAAAATGTTTCCATCGCTCCTTTTGTTGTGATCGGCAATAATGTTGTGCTTGGAAAAAATGTTATCCTGCATCCTAACGTAGTTATTGGAAATGATGTAGTTGTTGGAAATGATATATTAATATACCCGAATGTAACTATACTTGAAAGATGCAGAATCGGTAACAGAGTTACGATTCATGCAGGGTCTGTAATAGGAAGCGATGGTTATGGTTTTGCTCCTGATGGGGATAAATATTATAAAATTCCACAAACAGGTATCGTTCAAATTGATGATGATGTTGAAATTGGAGCATGCAATACAATCGACAGGGCAACTTTTGGCAAGACCTGGATTTGCAGAGGCGTTAAGACAGATAATCTCGTGCAGATTGCTCACAATGTTACTGTAGGCGAAAACACTTTGCTCGTAGCACAGGTCGCAATTGCAGGAAGCGTAATCATAGGCAAACATGTAACAATTGCAGGACAAGCCGGGATAGCAGGACACATAACTATTGGTGACAATGCAACTGTCGGGCCCAAGGCCGGTGTCGCAAAATCTGTACCGGACAATCAGGTTGTGTCCGGCGTACCTGAAATGCCGCACAAATTATGGTTGAGGGTGCATAGAATTCTACCGAGACTTCCCGAACTTAGCAAAAAAGTATCTAAAATTGAAAAAAAATTAAATGAGATTTAAGGAACCGGTTTACGGTTTACGGTTCACGGTTTACGGTTTTGGGCTACCAACTACGTTGTAATCTCAAAGAGTTATAGGATGGTGGGCAATGCCCACCCTACGGATAATTGATAGCCCGGTTTTTTTAAAACTATGCAAGGGCTGAAGCATTTTTAACCGTAAACCGTGAACCGTGAACCGATTCTTTTCAGGAGAAAGATAATGAATAACGAATATGATATTCAAAAAATAATGAGTTTGCTTCCTCACCGATATCCTTTTCTTCTCGTTGATCGGATACGTGAGCTTGTACCGGATGAAAAAATTGTCGCCCTCAAAAACGTAACAATTAATGAACCATTTTTTCAGGGGCATTTTCCGGGCTCACCTATTATGCCGGGCGTACTGATTATAGAGGCTATGGCTCAGGCCGGCGGCGTACTGGTTTTTACATCACTGCCCGAGGAAAAACATGGCGCTCTGATATATTTTATGGGAATGAACAAAGTCAAATTCAGAAAGCCTGTTATACCGGGCGACCAGCTTATTCTTGAAATCAAAATATTGAAGCAGCGAGCAAAGGCGGTTAAGATGTCCGGGGTTGCATTTGTAGACAAAAAAGTCGTGGCTGAAGCTGAATTTATGGCCACTATTGGAGAAAAAGTATGATACATTCAACGGCAATTATTGATCCCAAAGCTGAACTGGACTCTACTGTAGAAGTAGGGCCGTATTCGATTATCGGAGCAAATGTTTTTATAGGAGCAGGAACAATTATAGGCCCCCATGTAGTAATTGATCCCTATGTCACCATAGGGCCGGAATGCCATATATTTCAGTACGCTGCGATTGGTGCTGTTCCCCAGTCATTAAAGTTTGAAGGCGAGAAAACCTGTGTCAATATCGGACGCAAAACAATTATACGTGAG
>DAOWEW010000146.1 GCA_030638305.1 Desulfobacteraceae bacterium | reverse complement strand
GTTGGGATATTAAAAACATTCTGCAAAAAAGGAGCAACAAGAACCATCCCGAAAAAACCAATCACAACGGATGGAAGCGCTGATAAAAGCTCAACCATTGGCTTGATAATCTCGCTGACCTTTTTTGATGCTATCTCTGCGATATAGATTGCCGTGAGTATCCCGAGTGGAATTGATATTAAGGCAGATAGCACAGTAACTGATAGCGAAGCTGCAATAAGTGACAAAATGCCAAAATCAGGGGGTTCTGAAGTAGGATACCAGTATTTTCCGAAAATAAAATTTTTAACAGAAACCTCATCAAAAATTGGGATCCCTTCCATGAAAAGAAATATCATAATCATAAAAAGCATTACTATTGAAGCTGATGCTACAACAAAAAAGACTGTGTGCATTGTCCGCTCTGTAAGTAAGCGTTTATTAATCATCTTAATCGCTCCATAAACCAGTGAAAAGATGAACGTTGAACAGTATTAATCCTGAACCTAAAACTCCTGAACCCTGAACCCTGAACCTTATTTTGTTAATACAAACGAACATATCCGCTGGCAGCAACATGGTTTTGGCCTTTTTGGGGATTAATAACATAATTAATAAAATCAAGGGTGTCACCTTTTGGCCAGCCGTTAGTAAACATGAAAAGTGGTCTGCTTATTGGAAATGACCCGTTCAAAGTTGTTTCTTCCGTCCCTTCTATTCCATTTACTTTAAGTGTCTTTACGCCAGGAGATAAATAGCCGATTCCAATGTATCCAATAGCATATTTATTGGTTGAAACAGCCTGTACTATAGCGCCATTAGAAGCCATAACCTGGGCTCTTGGTGTAATTCTTTCTTTTTGCATTATTTTCTTTTCCCAAGTCTCGAATGTACCGGAAGAAGTGTCGCGAGAGTTAATAACAATCTGTAAATCAGGTCCCCCCACTTCTTTCCAGTTTTTTATCTCGCCCGTATATATGGCTTTAAGCTGATCAATAGTAAGATTGCTCACATTATTACTGGGATGTACAACAGGAATGATGCTGTCATAGGCTATGGCAAAAGGAACAGGGAACACATTTTTCCCAACAGCCGACTTTACCTCTTTGTCTTTAATAAATCGTGATGCGGTTGCAATATCAGTACTCCCATCAATAAGCGCTTTGATCCCATTGCTTGACCCGCCGCCGGAAAGAGAAATCTTAATACCGGGATTCTCGTTCATGTAAGCTTCCACTGTTTTCAGTGCAATCGGTAAAACCGTGGTTGAACCCTTAATGACAAGATTTCCCGCGTGTACAGGATTTGCCGCAATAAGAAACAAACCGACAAGCGCCATTACTATAATAGAGTTTATCTTCTTCATATTTCCTCCTTTGTTTTTACAATTTTTTGTTATAAACCTTTATTGTTAGTTTATTGTTAGCATATAATAAGATTTCCATTAGCATGTGGACGAATTAACTTCCACAAGTAAACGCATAGATTTGGTTGCCTAAAAGTTAATGACTATGTCCAACTGCACGCGATCCTCGTCCTTTTTTCCATCCTTGCGCTCATCATCACGTTCGGTAAAAAAACCGGTTGCTCTGGCCTGAATATTATCAGCAAGCAAATACCTGCCATGAATATAATGTCCCTTGTTATTGGTTCCTCCACCATGAAAGTCAGAATCAACAAATACAGCAGGAAATGCATAATCTTCCAATTCCTGGTAAAAATATTTTACGTAAATATCTCCTTTTTTCTTTTTGTTCCCAACAGAAACACCTGCAAGCCAGCCTGTGTCACGATCATCACCCAAATAACTTTTTAGTTTATCAGGATCGCTATCTCCGGGATCACCCCCTTTTTCTATGAGTTCATCAATATCAGCACCTTTATTTATAATGAAGTTTCCAAATATGGAAAATGGCACAGGCAGAACATCTTTTATATTGACTTTTGCCAAAAGTTCCCAGCATTGGAATTCATTGAGCAGTTTTTTATCATTGCCAAAAATCATCTGCTGACCGTATTTGTTGTTGTATCCTAAAAATGTGTTTGTATCATCCATAGGGCCGTCTTTGTCCCAGTTAAGTTCATCCAGATTCAGAAAATCGTAATAGGTGCCTGCGAACTCAAATTTTATATTTTTGGATGGCTTGATCTTGGCGCCTAATTGAAACACAAGCAGGCTCGGATCCCTATCACTGTCCTTTATCTTTAATTCCTCAATAAGCCACTGGCCGAGATTTGAAAAAATAGTAACACTATCAGAAACATCAAAATTAAGACTTTCTGAAATTCCTTCCGGATTGATATCAGAATCCCAGACCAGCGAGCTGGCAACCAACGGATTCTTGTGTTTTCCAGCGGTTATCTTCAAGAAATTCAAAGGCTTCCATGATGCATAAGCTCTGTCGATAAAAATACCTTTACCTCTTCCGTGATCATCAAAACTCTGGTTTGTGGTATTCTGAAATCCTGATCCTGAAACCAGCCTGACCCCGACATCTGTGGTATCTGAAGTCTTTGCATTAAAACCAAAACGAAGACGAAACCTCTCACGATTGCGGTCATATTTGGCATCCCCCTTTTCATCCCTCCATTGGGTATCATGACGCAGCCTCAGATTCCCTTTGAAATCTATTTTTTCTAAAACTCTAAAAGTTTTTTCTCTATCCTTCTCTTCTCTTGCTTCTTGTGCTTCTTCCTCAGTAATAATTCCTTTTTGTTTCAGGATGTCCGCCAGGTCACCTCCCCTGGCCTGAATCCCGGTCAAAATTACAAAACTCAAACAAAGTAATAAACTTAAATATAATCTTTTCATCTGTTTCCTTCTTTTCATCTGTTTTCTCCTGTTATTTTTTTATGAAAATTTATACCTGCAATAGAACTTATATTTCGTATATGTTGGAACGGTTAAAGATCCACCTCCTCCCGGATAGAATTTAATCTTGAATTGTCGGCGATTCTTATATCTATATGTTAGAACAAAATTATAATTATGTTAGATTTTGATTAAATCAGGGGGAGGCCTTGGAAATGGTTGCTTCAGACTCCACAAACGTATTGATATCTTGACATTTTGTTATACTTTGATAAAATATTGAGTATAACTTAAGGGACTTGGAAAGGAAGCATGAGCGCAACTTCAAAAAAAAGCTGTAAAAAGGAAAGTCTTTCCTAAGGGGCAGATTGTCATTCCTGTTGCTTTAAGGGACTTGGAGACCATCCCTTTTCTGTTTAATAATATGAAACGTCACTCTATCCAGAAATATCGCCGCATTATACAAATTACTGTGGCAATAACATT
>DAOWEW010000246.1 GCA_030638305.1 Desulfobacteraceae bacterium | reverse complement strand
TCTTCTTATCCTGGTAGCATTTAGTTTTGGTCTGGCATTTGTTCTGATAGCAACCGGTATTCTCATGGTAACTGCGCGGCCTTTCCTGGAACGCTTTTCAGGAACCAGGGCATTGCGCGTTCTCCCTGCTTTCAGTTGCTCTATTATCATTGTGATAGGACTTTTTATGGTTATAAAGTCAGTGCTTATAGTGATTTGATCAGGAAAACCCGGAACCTTTGAACCCTTAACCCAGAACCCTTGAACCCTACATGAAACAAGACTCTATTGATATATGTGACCAGTGCACGCGACTTAGGATTCGCCCAAAAATAAATTTATATTTCCAGGTGTCGAGGCACTCGTATGACAAGCAAGCAACGCAGTCATGCGAGATGGATCGGCGCATCAAAATGTGAAGTTATTTTTGTGCGAGCCCTAACTTCAATCAAGCCACGAAGGCTTTTGTCATCAAAAAGATGACTTTGTTGATTTATTCTTATTTTAAAAACCGGAACACAGTATATTGTTACAGATTTATTGTATAAATACAATATGTTGTGTCAATTTTTGAAAAGATAGTAAATCAACAGAATCGTAGATGACAAGTCGTTTTCGTGGCTTTTTTTGTGGACAAAAATGGTGGCTCTCCGAACCTGAACCCTGAACCCTGACGGAAGCTGAAGAAAAAGAGAGCGAGCTTTACAAGCTTGACGAAATAGTAGTTACTGCTACAAAGTCCGAAAAAACGATTATGGATGCTCCTGGAAGTGTTGATGTGATTACAAAAGATGAAATAAAAAAGAGAAATATAAAGGATATTGATGAAGCGGTCAGGATGATTCCGGGCATATATGACAAAAAAGGCAAGGGATTTGCTGATATCATGCCGTCGATAAATATCCGCGGTGTTTCCGGTACAAACAGAAATCTTATACTCATTGACGGGCAGCCTGTTAGCGAACATGTATGGAGAAGATTCCCTCTTGAGTTAATCGAAAAAATAGAAGTGGTAAAAGGACCGTTTTCCAGCCTTTACGATTCCAATGCAATGGGAGGGGTGGTAAATATCATTACCAGTAAACCGAAAGAAAAACTTGAAATGACAATTAACACCGGTTTTGAGTCTAATAACAGCCAGTTATATGAAATGCTGTGTTCCGGGAAAGCAGACAAATGGATATATTCAGCTTCTGTAAGGAAAAGGCAGACTGATGGTTATGCAAGCTACCTGACGGTAAAAAAAGCGACACCCCAAACGGCAGAACCAACATCAGATACAAAAGTAACAGGAGCCGATGCAACGACTGATAAATACGGCGAAGAGAGATTTCTTATCGGAAATACGGGTGAGAATTATTATAAGGACCTTTCGTACAATTTCAAGATCGGACGAGAATTTTCCCCGGATTCCAATATCCGGATAGATTATACAAGGACAGACTATGAATATGGCTATAAAGGCGGTGAGAGTTACCTCAGAGACGCGTCCGGAAATGAAGTCAAATCAGGCACGGTTTATTTCTATGACAATACGAACGAAATCTGGAAACAAATAAAGCTTAAGAGCACCAATTTTGAAAGTAGTTACGGCGGAAATATTATTGACTTTGTTAATTTTTCAGGAGAAACAAAATTAGGCGATATCAGCCTGAAAAGTTCCTTGAGCTACGACAAAAACGATTACTGGTGGGTCTCGACCGCAGCGTACGTTCAGCCGAGCTGGAATAAAACAACACGGGCAGAATTTGTGGCAACCAGGTCTCTTCCTTTGCAGCAAACTTTAAGTGTCGGTGTAGAAATAATAAATACGGAATCTGAAAAGAAACGGTACAATCTGTCCGACTGGAATAACAAGAACAGCAAAACAACTATGACGCAGGAGATGAGAGGAAAGACAAGGACTTTAGGGATTTACCTGCAGGATGAAATAGCGCTGTTTGACCCGCTTATAATTTATCTTGGCGGCAGGTATGACAAATGGCGTGCATATGACGGTTACAATTATATAGTTAAGAGCAGTACGGAAACAACATATACTTTTGATGGCAGGGACAATAATAATTTCAGCCCCAGGGCTTCCCTTGTGTATAAACTCAGCGATGATAGCAGGGTAAAGGCTTCAATAGGACAGTCGTTCCGCGGGCCCACTACTTCGGAATTGTATTCAGGGTGGGAATCTATTCTTTCATCCGGAGATAGGGAGACATCTCTGCCAAACGAAAATTTGAAACCCGAAAAAATTTTATCCAGCGAGTTCAGCATTGAAAAATCATTTGCAGGCAGGGTGTCCTGCAAGGCAGCATATTTTTACAATCAGATGAGCGATTACATTTATGCAAAGACATTCAGCGACAGTGAACTTTCCGAATACAACCTGAAAAATTATGGTGATGCCGAATACTATAGCGAAATAACCCAAAAGCAGAATATCGGCAAATCAAAAAGCCATGGGTTGGAGTTTGAAGTAAGGGCAAAATTATCAAAGTGTTTTGAAACATTTGCAAACGTCACTGCAATGAGGACAAAAGTAGTTGAAAACCCCTCAGATCCTGAGTCTGAAGGGAAAAGAATACCCAAGATACCGGAAACAACTGCCAATGCCGGAATTGATTATGCGCTTAACGGTTTTTCAGCCGGTATAATCGGCAGGTATGTTGGAAAGGCATATTCCAAGAGTGACAACTCTGACAAGGAGGAAGGTGTTTTCGGCGCATATGACCCGTTTTTCATTGCTGACGCAAAAATATCTTACACTAGGGAAATCGCCGGGTTTGTTCCCACAATATCTCTTAGCTGCGACAATATATTTGATAAAGAATACTATCAATACTATCTATCGCCCGGCCGCACGTGGAGTGTTAACATAAATATCACAAGGAAATTCTAATGATACGCACAAAATGTTTTAGATTATTTAAGTTATTGTTTGCCGTAGTTTATATATTTTCAATAGCCGGTATTTTGGGTGGAACGGCAGCGCGAGCAAGTGCGGAGGGAGAACGGATTGTCTGCCTGGATACTTATTCCGCGGAAATACTCTGTGATCTCGGAGAGATAGACAGAATTGTAGCTGTTTCAAAGTTCCAAAAACATAACTCATATTATAATTTTTTTAAGAATAAACCCGTTGTAGGTGGTGGTATCGGCAGTAATATTAATCTGGAAATGATTCTCGGTGTCAATCCTGATTTGGTTTTTTGCTCGCACGGGCAGAAGGATATTTTAAAAGCCAGGGGGCTAAATGTTTACGGCACAAGAACCTATGACATCGAAGGCATTATGGAACTTATAACGGATATAGGAAAGATGGCAGGGAAGGAGAAGGAAGCAAAAAACATTGTCGATGAAATGAAAGCCAGAATACAACGTATTGAAGTGAAAGTGAAAGAAGTGAAAAAAAAGCCGCTGGTATATTTTGAACAAAGTTCATTAGGGAAGACAAGGTCAAAAGGTTCTTTAACCCATGAGTTGATCACCAGGGCCGGCGGGATAAATATAGCAAAAGACGAGCCCGTGCCTTTTCCTCTTCTTTCCCAGGAATTCATAATTAAAAAGAATCCTGATATCATCATTGTGGAAGAATGGGGCACCAGACCCTCTGATGTTAAAGAAAGAGACGGTTGGAAAAATATTAAGGCCGTAAAATCAGGAAAGATATTTCAAAGCAAATCATACTATACCGGATACACTCAGCGCTGCTTGGACGGATTGGAAGGATATGCAAAATTCTTTTATCCGGAGTTATTCAATACCGGAGTTATTCAATAAATGAAGAAGAAATTATTTTTAATATTTCTCGGGCTTGGCCTTTTGCTGACACTGCTGACAACTTTAACCATAGGCCCGGTCCGGATAAATGTGCTGACAGTGGTAAAAATACTGTGTTCCGTGATTATTGATATATCTCAAACATGGCCGGATAATTTTCAGGACATTATACTGAATGTGAGGCTGCCGCGAATACTGCTGGGAATCCTTGTAGGGTGTGCATTAAGCGTTTCAGGGTGTTCCATGCAGGCTTTGTTCAGGAACCCCATGGCATCTCCGTATGTATGCGGTGTGGCTTCCGGCGGAGCATTCGGAGCTTCTCTAATTATAGTTCTTAATGCTTCGCAGAGCCTTATAATGCCGGTTGCGTTTTTCTTTTCCCTAATTACGATATTTGTTGTTTATTATGTTGCAAAAACAGGCAGCAAGGTTTCAAGCGAAACGCTTTTACTGTCAGGCATCGCGCTGTCGCTTTTTTTTTCGGCAGCTACTTCATTTTTACAATATTTGGCGGAAGAAGGAGAACTGCGTCAGATAATATTCTGGCTTATGGGCGGGTTTTGGGCAAGCAGTTGGAGTAAAGTGAAAATTGTTATCCCTGTAATCTTATCCGGAACAATATGCCTGCTGTTTTTCTATAAAGAGCTGAATATCCTTCTTCTCGGTGAAGAACAGGCCCAGGATGTCGGTGTGAATGTTGAGAAAACAAGAAAAATTATCCTTGTGCTGGCCGCCCTGGTAACCGCTGGTGCTGTTGCTGCCTGCGGAGTTATCGGGTTTGTCGGATTAATTATTCCGCATATAATGAGAATATTAGTAGGCCCTGACCACCGGATTCTTCTTCCTGCATCCTGCTTATGCGGCAGTATATTTCTTGTATGGATAGATACCTTTGCGAGAACACTTATCTCCCCCACCGAACTGCCGGTAGGAATTATTACAGCTATGATTGGGGTGCCGTTTTTTTTGCTTTTGCTGCGCAAGAGAAAAAAGTTATCGGGATTTTAAACAATGGAACTGAAAATACTTGATTTAAGCTTTTCATACAACAGCACAAAAACCCTGGACGGTATAGTTCTGAATATTAAGGAAAGAGAGATCTTATGCATTATCGGGCCAAATGGTTCCGGGAAAACAACCCTTCTTAAATGCATGAACAAAAAATTGAAACCCACAACCGGTGCCGTACTGGTCAATGATATAAACATTTTGCAGATGGGCAGAAAAGAAGTGGCAAAAAACATAGGTGTTGTACCGCAGGTTTCAACTGTTTCTTTCCCCTTTACGGTTCATGACCTTGTTATGATGGGCAGGTATTCCCACAAGGGAAGATTTGACACGGAAAATGAAAATGACAGGGCTGTTGTATATCAATGCCTTGCCCGTACCGGAATCGCGCACATGGCAGACAGGCTTATAACCGAGATTTCGGGCGGTGAGTACCAAAAAGCCATCATCGCACGCGCTCTGGCTCAACAGCCGGAGATTCTTCTTTTAGATGAAGTGACTTTGCATCTTGATATAAACCATCAGATCGAAATACTGGAACTTGTTAAGGCTTTGAGTGAGGAAGACAATCTTGCAATAGTGATGGTGCTTCACGATCTGAGTCTTGCCGCAAGATACAGCACAAAAACAATAATGCTTCAAAAAGGCAGGATTTTTGCCTACGGCAGGCCGGAAGATGTGATCAGTATTGAAAATATCAGAGATATTTATGATATAGAAATTGAGATAGGACGCAGCAGTAAAGGTAATTATTTGAACGTTATTCCGCTCTCAATAATAAACACAGGGCAGTAAATATTCTTCTGAGAGATTAAACAAGGGCATCTTGGGTAGTCCATAGAACCCTGAACCCTGAACCCCGAACTCTGAACCCTTAACCAAGGAGTTATAAAATCATGACCCGGAATTTGTCATATACAGGATTTTATCATCCAGACAGCAAGGTTATACATAAAGATATCGCTGGATATATTGATTGGTACGAAAAAAATAAACTGAAAGGCCAGGAAAACAAAAAACGCCATAGAGCAGGTATCTTTTTTTCACGGCACCAGGTTGAAAAAAATAATTTATGCGGTATAGACGCCTTAATTAACGAGGTTGAAAAATACAATATAATTCCGGTGCCGGTTTTCTCGCAGCAGAAGGAACATTCAAGCGTAGATTGTCCGGGGTATAATGTAGATTTAAACCAATTGAAAAACACCGACGTTATAATCAATTGTGTTTCATCTTTCCTGTTTCAAACAGACATGACAGCCGATGACAACAGAACGGTGCTTGATTTAATTGACGCACCGGTTTTTCAGGCGATCTCTTCAAGCGGCAGAAGTGAAGCCCAATGGCGTGGCAGCCCCCAGGGAATAACTGCAATGAACCAGATTTACTGGGTAGCTCAGCCTGAATTTAACGGCACGATAGAGCCTACTGTTATCTTCGCAAAGAACAGCGAAAGCAAAGACGCCTCATCGTTACCTGTAAAAGAGCGGATAGAATTTTTTGTGCGGCGTATAAAAAATTGGCTGAGATTGAAAGAACTTCCGAAAAATAAAAGAAAAATTACTATTCTGCTTCATAACAACCCCTGTGCAGGAACTGAGGCTTCGCTTGGTGGAGCCAACGGGCTTGATTCGTTTGAAAGCGTGGTAAAACTAATGAAGTATCTCGCTGACCAGGGCTATCATATAGAAAATATGCCGGAAAACGGCAAAGCTTTGACAGATGAATTTCTAAACAAAAAAGCTATCAGCGAATTCAGGTGGACTACAGTTGAAGAAATAGTTGATAAAGGCGGAGCCACGTTTTTTATAGATCCTGATAAATATGCTCTTTATTTCAATCAATTATCCGAGATAAACAGGAAAAAAATGATTGAAAACTGGGGAGAGCCGCCAGGCAAGGGTATGGTGTACGGTGATAAAATTGTAGTTACCGGTTTAACTTTCGGCAATATAAAAGTGATGGCTGAACCCAAGCGCGGCTGCTACGGAGCGCGCTGTGACGGTGAAGTGTGCAAAATACTGCATAACCCCGAAATACCGCCTACGCACCAGTGTTACGCAGTGTTCAAGTGGATACAGGAAAATTCGGATATTATTATTTCAACCGGTACACACGGGTATATAGAGTTTCTCCCAGGCAAGGCAAGCGGCATGAGTTCCGACTGTTTTCCCGAGATAATCACAGGCGATGTGCCGCACATATATATCTATACAAGCAAAAACCCCAATGAGGCTATTATAGCAAAGCGCCGCGCGTACGCTGTTATAACAGACCACATTATCCCGTACATGCAGTCTGCAAAATTGTATGACGAACTCTGTGAAATGGATGACCTGGTTTTACAGTATAATAATGCGGCCTCTTTAAATGAAAACGGCAGGAAAAAGATATTGTGCGACGATATACGCAATCTCGCGGTAAAATTAAAGCTGTTGCCTGCCTGCGAAAAACACCCGCTCGAAAAGATGAAGGATGACGAGGTAATCGAAAAGGTTCATGATAAATTATTTTTGCTGTGCGATTCAAACATAAACGACGGGCTGCATATATTGAGCAAAACCAATAATAATGAAAAAACAGCGAGGATGATACTGGCGATACTCAAATATGACGGAAGTCTGCCATCAATCAGGAGATGTATCCTTGATATCATGGATTTAAACTATGATGAGATTATCAAAAACTCCAAGGAAACACGGCTCCTTGATAAATGTGAAAACACCGCGTTCTTGCTTGTGGAAAATGTATTAAGGAATAACCGGGTTGATGAAGACTTTATTGCCCTTCAATTCAAAAATATTAAATTTAATCAATCAAAAATTAACAGATTGCTTGTTCTGCTGACATGGATAAAAGATAAACTATATCCTAACTTGATGAAAACAGATCGCGAGATACCGCAGATAAACAATGCCATGGACAAACGCTATATCAGTCCCGGCCCCGGCGGAACACTGACGCGCGGCAAAACAGATGTCTTGCCCACAGGAAGAAATATCTACAGTATTGACCCAAGGAAAATTCCTACAAAAGCAGCTTATAAAATTGGCGTAAAACTGGCGGATGAAATACTGAACAAGTACATCAAGGAAGAAAACAAATATCCGGAAAAGATAGGCATGGTGTTGTGGAGTCTGGATGCATATAGGGCGGACGGTGAGCAGTTGGCCCAGATACTGCATTTGATTGGTGCGCGGCCTGTCTGGAACGAAAGCGGCATAGTGACAGGGGTTGAACCCGTATCATTGCAGGAGTTAAACCGGCCGCGTATTGATGTTACCATCAGGACAAGCGAAATATTCAGGGACACATTGCCGAACCTGATTGAACTGCTCGACAGCGCTGTTGTAATGATAGCAAATCTTAAAGAAGACGAGGCGAAAAATTATATTCTTAAAAATGCAAATGAATACAAAAAAACCGCAAAAAAAGAAAATAAGTCAAAACTGAATGACGAAGCACTGAACCGCGCTGCAACTTTCAGGATATTTGCTGCAAAGCCCGGTGCTTACGGTAACGGTATAATGCTAATGATAGCGGCAAGCGCGTGGAAAACGATAAAAGATTTAGGCGAGACTTTTATAGAACATGGAGGATTTGCTTACGGCCAGGATGTATTCGGTCGAAAGGCTTACGGCGAGTTCGTCCATAATCTAAAGACTATAACAACAGTATTCCATAAATCGGAAACCGATGAAACCGACCCTCTCGGCGGTTGTTACAACGATTTCCAGGGCGGTATGACCGCTGCTGTCAGAGCACTTTCAAATTCAACACCAAAAGTACTCTGGGGTGATACCAAAGACCCCGCTAACCCGAAAGTGCGTACGTTAAGCGAGGAGATAGAACGGGTGGTCAGAGTTAAACTGCTTAACCCCCAGTGGATTGAGGGCATGAAAAAGCACGGCTACCAAGGCGCGCAGGGCATGGCGCAAAAGGCGGTATCGGTTTACGGCTGGGATGCCACATCAGATGTCGTAGATGACTGGATTTTCGATGAGCTGACAAAAAAACATGTCCTTGATAAAGGGATGCGGGAGTTTTACGAGCAAAACAATCCATGGGCACTTGAAGAACTTGCACGCAGATTTTTGGAGGCGGAACAGCGTGGTTTGTGGAAAGCCGATCCGCAGGTGTTAAAAGATTTAAAGGACACTTATCTTGAAATTGAAGGCTGGATAGAAGAAAAAATGGAGGATGTCAAGGGAGAATTCCAGGGCGGCAGCGTTGACGTAATGACAAAAACCGACGTTAAAGAGTGGGCGGGCAAATTAGATTTTAACATTGATGATTATTTGATGACAAAATGAAAAGTTGCGACCTGTGCGGTTAGCTTTTAGCGATTAGCTTTTGGATAAAACTGTTCAACATCCTCTTTACCTCATTGATCTGTTGATTAAGTTCTCTAAAATCTCTCATTTCCATTCCTTTTCAATGCTAACAGCTAATCGCACAGGTCGAAAAGTTGCAGGTCATTGATCAATATTACTGAATATGTTTTTTTTTCCAATCATTATAAATAATTGGTCCTGTAAAAACAATAACGATTATCGTAAGAACTAAAAAAATCCAGGCTAATGCTGACATTATTTATCACCACCTTGTAGAATGAGATATCCGGCAACATAGCAAGTGCCCCAGAACACTATCCCAAACAAAAATGAAGGAAAACGGAATGATTCTTTTGAGAGAAATTGCCCGAATATCAATGCGCCAACGGCAATGTTACCCAACGTGCCCAGTTTATCTGAAACAAATTTTCTCTGCCCCTCATTCATAAACAAATTTTACAATGGCGTTGTGAATAAATCAACTATTTTATTCTTGTTTCTTCTCAGCTTTCCCACTTTTTCCAGAGACAAGCCGGTTTTACCTGCAATAGTCGTAAAGCCAAAAACTAAGTGCAGGGTTCGGGATTCGGGGTTCAGGGTTCACCTATGGCTGTGCGCAGTATAACAAACATGTTGACATTTAATAGGATTTGTTGATATATCCTATAGGATAGTTAATTGCACATTTTTTTGATATTCTCACTTCCTATGACCTTCTTCCACCAGCGGAGAGGGAAATAAGCGGAATGAAATTATTTATCTGAAAATAAAATTTATAGTTACTTAGGCACGGGTGGATCAGAAGATCTCCGAGCACAAAGAAACTTATTCGAACTTGCTGGGTATTGATGTGCAAACACGGTGGCAGGAGCCACTACATCTCTGAAAAAAGTTCGAAAAAATAGAGCCAAATTCAATCAAGCCACGAAGGCTTTTTGTCATCAAAAAGATGACTTTGTTGATTTAGGGCTCACACAAAAATAACTTCACATTTTAAGTGCCGATGCATCTCGCATGGCTGCGTTGCAAAAGCTCGGAATATCCTGATATTCCTGCGCTTTCGCGCCTTGCCAAACGGACGCCTCAACACTTAAAATTGCGAACTTATTCTTGTGCGAACCCTTATTCTTTTAAAAATCGGAACACAGTATATTGTTACAGATTTATTGTATAAATATAATATATTGTGTCAATTTTTGAGAAGAATAAATCAACAGAATCATAGATGACAAATTGTTTTCGTGGCTTTTTTTGTGGACAAAAAATGGTGATTTGAAGAACTTTACCCTTCAGAAGAAGAAAACAAACAGTGAAATCATTTTCAGTTAATCAATTATTTCGAAAAACAATTCTTTCATGTTGTTTTATTACAATACTTCTAATCTTTGGAACTGACTTATTACATGCGCATGATGTTCGACCGGAATCAATGGGGCATCATAACAAAGCATCCGATCTGTTTAATCACCTCAATATTACCCTCAATAATATCCCCCTTGATTTTGAACTGATGAGCATGTTTTGCAGTCATGCCCAGACAAAAACATTTTATTACAAAGCCGATATTCCAAATGAAATAAAAAGTCCTTATGAGCTGCTTTATTATCATTGTGATAGGACTTTTTATGGTTATAAAGTCAGTCACTTATAGTGATTTGATCAAAAAAAAACCCAGAACCCAGAACCCAGAACCCAGAACCCAGAACCCAGAACCTTGAACCCAAAAAAGGAGATTTCAAAAAATCAAAACCATGAAAAACCAATTTAAAAACATTTACCCCTTTTCCGCCATAATAGGCCAGGATCAGATGAAGCTTGCCCTGATATTAAATGCAATTGATCCCGGAATCGGGGGAGTATTGATCCGGGGTGAAAAAGGGACAGCCAAGTCAACTGCGGTTCGCGGCCTCGCAGCGCTCTTGCCGGAAATCAGGGTTGTTGCGGGGTGTCCGTATTCCTGTAGTCCTGAACATCCTGCCGGATTATGTGAAACATGCAGGGATAATAAAACAGAGCCTTTGGCTTCTGCTATTAGAAAAGTAAAAGTCGTGGATCTTCCATTGAATGCCACAGAAGACATGGTGCTTGGCGGGATAGATTTTGGATTTGCGGTAAAAAGCGGCTTCAGGCGATTTCATCCCGGGCTTCTCGCAGAAGCAAACAAAGGATTTCTCTATATTGATGAGGTTAATCTTTTAGATGATCACATAGTTGATGTAATATTAGACTCATCCGGCTCCGGCGAAAACATAGTTGAGCGTGAAGGCATATCCTTTCGGCACCCGGCCAGCTTTATCCTGGTAGGCACCATGAACCCGGAAGAAGGGGACCTTAGGCCCCAGTTTCTTGATCGTTTTGGATTGTGCGTCCAGGTAACAGGTGAAACAGACCATGAAGGACGCATTGAATTGATGGAAAGAAGAGAGGCTTTTGATAATAATCCTGAAGCTTTTCGAAAACGTTTTGAAAGCCAAGAAAAAAACCTGGCCGATCAGATAATCCGCTCACAAGAACTTCTTGCCGGAATAAAACTTACAGAAAAAATACGCACCTTTATTACGGAACTTTGTCTTGAAAACAACGTAGCAGGCCACAGGGCAGATATTGTAATAGAACGAACAGCAGCGGCTCTAACAGCCTTTGAAGAAAGAACAGAAGTCAATATTGAAGATGTAAACAAGGCAGCAGCCCTGGTATTGCCCCACCGTCGTCGTGATACAATGCCGCCTCAGCCACCCCCACCACCTGAAAAGCCGGAAGACGATTCCCAGGAAAAAGATGAAAACAAAGAAGAACAGCCTGATGAAAAACCGGATGAAAACCCGGATGAAAAACAAGACCAGTCCCCTGATCATAAAGAACAATCAGCCAAAGAAATAGAAGAGCCGCATCCTGGCGAACAGACCCAGGAAGAACCTGAGCAGAAAGGAGATACAAAAAGCACAAGCGAACAGATATTTGAAATAGGAGAAACCTTTAAAGTCAGGAAAATCGCTCCGGAAAAAGACCGTGTATTACGCAGGGGTTCAGGGAGGCGGTCCCGCACACGAACTGCTCAGAAACAGGGACGATATGTCAAAAGCGCACTCTCAAAAGGAAGAGGAGACATTGCCCTTGATGCCACTCTTCGAGCCGCAGCTCCTTATCAGCTAAAAAGGCGGTTAGATGCAGGGAAAGATGATAACCTGACACTTTTTATCAAAGAAGAAGACATAAGGGAAAAAGTAAGAGAAAAGCGAGTTGGAAATTTTATCCTTTTTCTCGTTGATGCAAGCGGTTCCATGGGAGCCAGAGCGCGCATGGTTGCGTCCAAGGGAGCAGTCCTTTCACTCCTTCTTGATGCCTACCAGAAAAGAGACCGCGTTGCCATGGTAACCTTCCGCCGCGGCGAAGCCACAGTCAATCTTCCACCTACAACCTCTATTGAGCTCGCAGCAAAACTGCTCGGAGAACTCCCCGTAGGTGGCCGCACACCCCTTTCAGCCGGTCTGATCAAAGGATTTGACCTGACCCGGATTCATCTTTTAAAAGATCCGAGCGCACGCCCCATCTTTATCATTATCACCGACGGCAAGACAAACGAGGCCATTGGAGAAGGCAAGCCTGTTGACGAAGCCTTTAGTTTTGCCCAAAAGATGGGCACTGAAGACCGCATCAAATACATTGTTGTGGATACAGAGCAGCTTGGAATTGTTCGCTTCGGTCTTGCAGAAAAACTTGCGTCCGCCCTTTGTGCCGACTACTTCAAAATCGACGATTTAAAAGCAGATGAGCTTATAGATATTACAAGGAGGAACATTTAATTGAAAACAAAACATATCTACCCATTTACAGCAATTGTAGGCCAGGAAAACATGAAACTCGGCCTTATTCTCAACATCATCAACCCCACCCTTTCCGGAGTATTAATTCGCGGAGAAAAAGGAACAGCCAAGTCAACAGCAGTACGCGCACTGGCAGACATCCTCCCAATGATCGAAGTTGTAAAAGGATGCCCTTTTCAGCTCACACCCGGGGAAGAAAGCGCTGTATGCGCTGATTGCACAAGAGAGGAATGTACAAAAAGCACAAAACGCAAAGTGCGTGTAGTCGAACTGCCGGTAGGTGCC
>DAOWEW010000181.1 GCA_030638305.1 Desulfobacteraceae bacterium | reverse complement strand
CGTCTTCCGTGATGCGGGATGTCATAGCCATCTTTGGGAGGACCCGGATCTATATATTTTTCATCGAAGATGTCACTGCACTTTAAGCTAAAAATTGTCTCTTTGCTGTTAAATATCATGATATCTTTTGTAGATAAAGTCAGGTTTACGAGCAAATATGCAGGTATTTTATAGTCTTCGTCAGCCTGATATCCCGGGTCGGCATATTCGACAGTATCAAGTTTCTTTGGAGATACCCTTTTGCCGACAAATATATTTTCAAGATTAATATTAAGATGCTCCCAAAAAAGATAATTCAATCCTGCATTTACAGTTATTTTCGGCACAAAGTCTGTTTCTTTATTGGTTTCATCGTACCTTGTTCTCTGATACGAAAAACTCAGATACCCTTTTAAATTTTTACTGAATTGCGCATCCAATCCACCTTCAAAACCAAATGATTTCAGATCTTTCTGATCGTATGTATAATTCCCACTGTTATCGTCAATGGGAAGGAGTTCTATGCCATCCTTGATTCTGGTGTAAAATCCTCCAAGTTTTCCGTGAAGCGTTTTACTTAGTTTAAAGCCAAGCAGGGTTTCAAATGTGCGGGCATGCTGCGGGATCAAATCCGGATTACCTTTGGTATCGTGTGTCACATCCGAGCATAGCGGGTCAAATAACTGCCTTGGAGTAGGAGTTTTAAAAGATGTTCCGTAAAGGATTTTTACGTACAATCTCTCTGAAATACGATTGGTTATACCTATTCTATATGTCGTGCTGTCACCATAAAGATTATGGGAATCAAATCTTAGTCCACCTGTTAGTCCTGTATTCGGATTCAGGTAATAAACACTCTGGACATAAATTCCAAGATTATTAAAATCCTTTCTTGATTGAGGCGCCTCGTCAGACAAAAGGATTTTCTCTCCGGTTGCCATATCGACTATATAATTATTCTGTAGTTGCTGGTCATCTGTAGTATAATCTATTCCAATGCCTATGCTGTTTTTTTCGGCAAACTTATAGAACGATTCTACCGCAAGATCAACAAAACGCACACCGATATCCTTTCTTATATAGCCCTTATTCTCAGGAACATTTTCCTTTTCTTCCTCATTGTTGGTTCCTCCTTCACCGTATGCCAACGATCCTTTCAAGTTCAGCTTGTCATTCAATAGATTTTTTTCATACTCACCCTTAATAAACCAGTTGTCTGTACAGTTCAGATTAGAGTATTTTAGTGAGGAAAAATTCGTAAATTCGGCTGACTTATATAATTGTTGATAATGTGCTGACATTGTAAGTCCTTTATACGATATCTTTCCATAAAAACTTTTCGGTTCTGAAATATCGTTTTCACTTTTAATGTTTGTATAATCTTTCGGAACCGGATCCGGATAAGACAGCCCCGACCTGTTCGAACGTTGGGCAGAAAAAGCTGTCATAAAATCAATTTCATCTATCTTTTTGCCTACCACAAACGATCCGCCATAGGTATCAAGACTTCCGCCAATACCTGTCACCTCAAGAGAATCAAACTCGTTGCCATCAAAGGAAATGATGTTAATAGCACCAAGATAAGCATTAGCGCCATACATTGCAGATGCCGGGCCTTTGATAACTTCAATTTTTTTTACGCATCGAATCGGAATCAACGATTCATCAATGGGTGTCCAGTTTGCAGGTCTGTATGAAACAGGCTGTCCGTCAATCATAATTTTGAGATTCTGGTTCCAGCCCTGAATAGAGTTAGATCCCCGCACGCTGATACTCGACATAAAATTATCAACCCATAAGGAAAAACCGGGCACGGTTCTGACCGCTTCCGCAATGCTTTGATATCCTCTCTCTCTTATCTGTTGAGCGGTAATCACTGTCATGATAGACGGCGCTTCGGTTATATTCTGTTTTACCCTGGTAGCAGAGACAACCTCAATATTCATCAAATCTTCCAGACTGACCTGAAAAAGTTTATTTACATTTTCAAAATCATGATTCGTATTATCTTCGGCAAAAAGAAAAGACTGTTCAATTAACAAAAAGAGTAAAAGAAAAAAGATTGTTCCGATTGTTTTTATTAAGCTCATTTAAAATTCTCCATCAACGATGTTACTGAAATTGCGGCGTATCAGCTCCGCACATTGCTTATTCAGTTTACCTGTCAATTGCTTTTGCTCTTTTTTTTCAAGTTCATTATATTCTTCAAGGTAGTCCTTGAAAAAATCTTCAAGTATATCTTTTGAAAAAAGTTGTATGAGTTTGCCGAATTCCTTTTGCTCAATCTGTCCGATTTTTGATAATACATTGCGAAGCCGGTTTTCTGTGACAAGACTCACCATCTCGTTCAATAGTTTCTCGCCTTTTTCAGATAATGTCATCTGAGGCTTTTGCGGCCTGTTTTTTGCCCTTGCTTTTTCCGCCCATTTCTCATTCTTGTTTTTAAGAATTACTCTTGTCGTATCGCTAAGAAATTCAGGAATTACCGGTTTTATCACAATGCCTTCACATATGTTATCTTCAAGTTCGGGAAGACCCAGCCATACGGCAATCTGAGAAGAAAAGCTGTTTGAATATTTCAGGCATTCTTCAAACGTACCTCTGAATATGGTTTTTGCATACAGAAAACCAGCCTTCTCCATAAACCGGTTGAACTTATCAATATCAATCAATTGGCCATCTATTGCCACATCAATAGCATAAAACTCGTTGTGCGGCGTGTAAAAAATACCTTTCTGAATTCTTGTGGCAGAAGTATCCTTTTTCACATCTTTGTGAGGATATGTTCCGCCGATCAATTCACCATATACAGCCAACTCACTAAAATCACAGCCTTCTTTCTTTAAAATCGCATAGAGCTTTTTAACTTTTTCCCTGTTTTTGTCTTCAACCGGCATATGGTTATAAAAGTTCTCTTCTATAAAACTGGTCCTTTTGGCAGATTGCAGTTCCTTACCGTCATACCAGAAAGAAAGATTTGCACCATGCGCTTTTTCCTGTACAACAAATTCGCCTTTGTCCTTTTTTTCCGCAACAATAAGATCAATAAACTTTTTGCGATAACTATTTTCAATATCGAAATATTTTCTAAACCTCATAGGTTTTGCCCTTTACACTCAAATATTGCTCCCATTCCATTGGCAGAAGGTACTTTTTTTTGTTGTTGCATTCCTTGCATGAAGTAACCACATTGCCTTTTGTACTCCTGCCCCCTCGTGATATTGGTACAATATGATCCATTGTAAGTTCTTTTGGCAAGGTTTGCTTTCCGCAGTAATAGCATATTCCTTTTGCAAGACAGCGTTTCCACCACTGGGATTTTCTGATGTCCCTTGCTTTCCCGCGTTCTCTTTTTATTTGCGCTTCATTCAGATCATATGCAAATGGCTGAAAGTTGCTTTTTTTCATACAAACCAAGGCTGTAAATCCAATTAATTATTTCTGACTCAAGTGTTTTATAATACTTCTCAGATCCGCCCAGACCACGTCTGCCAAAATAATAGTTTATTTCAAGAAAAAACGGCTTTTTCACATCCGCTTCTGATGAAAAAAGAAAATCAAAACCCGCCAAATTTATTCCTGTTATTTTACAAAAATACTTTGTCGCTTTAATTGCCGCTTCCTGCAGGTCAGGATCAGAATCAAAGTCTAAATAAGCTCCTTTTGCTACGCTGGAACAAAATTCTTTTGTATCTTTCAGAACACGCCAGTAGGAAATAATTTTTTGTCCTATTACAACGACTCTCAAGCTTCTGCCTTGCGAAGGGATGTATTCCTGTATCAAAAAACCTGCATGACCGGCACGTTCAAAATTTAAAGCCTTTTGAATAGCATCTTGAAACTCTTCAGGAGAAGTTATCAAAAATACACCAAAACCCTCTCCGCCCCAGTCGAACTTGAAAACAAACGGGAAATCAAAAACAAGGTTTTCAGGTTCTGCTTTATACTTATATAGAAAAGAGTCAACTTGCTCAAAAGTTTCAGATTTCGGGTGTAAAACATTTGTTTCCCGAAAAAGACGAATCTGGCCTATTTTGCCGGGATACTTAAATTTTGTCTCATAATCAGGAAATACATTGGAGCAGTTTTTACTGGCCATTTTATAAAGCGCTTCATCGCAACCCTGGGACAGGATTACAGCATCAGCGGTTTTTATTGCGGCAAGATCATCATCATTCGGCTTACGCCCCGCACAAATTATATATTTATCTGCCCCAAAACAGGGATGAAATGAAACTATCATCAGTAACCGAATTTTCTTAAAGCCTTAGTGTCTTTGCTCCAGTTTTTCTGCACTCTTACGAAAAGCTTTAAAAAAACCTTTGCCCCGACCATTCTCTGAATTTCCATGCGAGCTTCTTCACCGATTTTTTTAAGTTTGCTCCCGTTTTTTCCTATTATTATGCCTTTCTGGGAATCACGCTCAACGTGAATTGTGGCATATATTTTAACAAGAGAACCTTTGGCATCTTCGGAAAAAGAATCAACAGTCACAGCTATTGAATATGGTATTTCCTCACCGGTTAAACGAAAAACCTTTTCACGAACCATCTCGGCGGCAATAAAGCGTTCCGGCATATCAGTTATGGCATCTTCAGGAAAAAAAGGGGGCCCATTCGGAAGAATGCGCTCCATTGCCTTGATAAGCTCTTCCACCTGAGTTCCATGTTTTGCAGAAACAGGTATAATTGATTCAAAGGAATAAGTTTTTGTCCATTTGTCTATGATGCTAAGAAGTTTGGGTTTTTTTATCAGATCTATCTTGTTAAGGACAAGAATAACCGATTTTTTCTGTTTTTCAAGTTGTTTTATCAGAATTTTTTCAGACTCAGGGTCAGGAGTTGTTACGTCTAAAACAATTAAAAGCAGATCAACATCAGCCATAGCCAAAAGCGCAACATCAACTATTCTGATGTTTAGAGCGCCTTTTGCTTTGTGAACTCCGGGTGTATCAATAAAAACGATTTGTAAACAAGGTCTGTGTATTATTCCGATTATACGATTGCGTGTGGTCTGTGGCTTTTTGGAAGTAATGGAAATTTTCTCGCCGATCATCCTGTTTAAAAGAGTGGATTTTCCAACATTGGGAGCACCGGCAATGGTTACAAATCCTGATTTAAAATCACCAAACCTGTTATTCGTTTTCTTCAAATGTTTAATAACCTTTCTACAGCATTCCACACATCGTCTTTTCCCTGACGTGATTTTGCGGAAAACAGTATTAAATAATTCATATCAATTGACAGGGCTTGGGATATTAAAAGATGCTGCTTAATCTGTTTTGTTTTTGACAGCTTATCAGCTTTTGTCAGTACAAGGATGGCTGGAATATTATAATGATAAAGCCAGTCCATAATGTCTGATTCATACTTGCCGGGTATGCGCCGTAGATCCATAATTAATACAACACCTTTTAAAGTTTTTCTAAAAGTAAGATATGTCTCAATCATAGGGCCCCAGTTTTTCTGTACAGCCGCAGGAACTTTTGCGTATCCATACCCGGGAAGATCTACAAACGAAAATTTCTTATTTATAAGAAAAAAGTTGATAAGCTGGGTACGCCCCGGAGTTGAACTTGTTTTAACCAGACGCTTTCGGTTTATAAGTGTATTAATAAGAGAAGATTTGCCCACATTGGAACGTCCTGCAAAAGCTATTTCCGGCAGGTCTGTTGGAGGATACTGTGACGGCTTAACAGCGCTTGTAATGAATTCGGCGGATTTTATTTTCATTTAATTTAACTGGGTTCAGGGTTTAGGGGTCTATACTATTTTATTCAGCGGATACTCAATTATACCTTCAGCGCCATTTTTAAGGAGTTGGGGCATGAGATCCCTGACAACATCAGAATCTACGACTGTTTCTACTGAAAACCATTCTGACTGATAAAGCGGTGCTACTGTTGGAGCATTCAGGCTTGGAAGCAGAGATACAATATTTTCAATTTTTGATTCAGGCACATTCATTTTAAGCCCAACCAGTTTTTCACCGAGCAGAGCTCCTTTAAGTAAAAGAGCTATCTGTTCTATCTTTTCTTTTTTAAAATCATCATCCCATGCATTGTGATTTGCAATAAGCTGAGTATTGGTTTGCATCAGTTCCTGTATAATACGAAGTCCATGCGCCTTTATTGTGCTTTCAGTCTCGGTCACCTCAACTATGGCATCTGCAAGACCGGACACAACTTTTGCCTCTGTTGCACCCCATGAAAATTCAATTGCAACATCAATGCCCTTTTCAGCAAAGTATCTTTTCGTAAATTCAACCAGTTCCGTTGCCACTTTTTTTCCCTGAAGATCTTCAGGTTTATTAATTGGCGAGTCATACGGAACAGCCAGTACCCACCTCGCAGGACGCGTACTTACCTTGGAGTAAACAAGATCAGCAACAACACGAACATCAGAGCTGTTTTCAGCAATCCAGTCCTTCCCTGTCAGCCCTGCATCAAGAGTTCCGCTTTCAACATAGCGAGACATCTCCTGAGCCCTGCAAATAGCACATTCAATTGAAGCATCATTAATTTCAGGAAAATAGCTTCTTCCATTAATATCTATTTTCCATCCCGAGCGTTTAAAAAGTGCAATTGTAGCATTCTGCAAACTGCCCTTGGGAATACCCAGTTTTAATGGGTTCTGGGTTCTGGGTTCTGGGTTCTGGATTCTGGGAATACCCGGTTTTAGTTTGTTTTTCATTTTTTATATACCTCTTCAGGATCAAACAAGGGCTTTCCAATAACCTTTATTGATCCATCTTCTTCAACTTTTTTATAAAAACAGCTTTTATGACCCGTATGACAGGCTGCACCTCCGACCTGTTCAACCTTCAAAAGAACTGTATCATCATCACAATCTATTCTTATCTCTTTAACTATCTGCATATTTCCTGAGGTTTTTCCCTTGATCCAGAGTTCCTTCCTTGTGCGACTGTAAAATGTAGCCTTGCCTGTTGAAAGGGTTGTCTCCCAGGCTTTCTGATTCATAAAAGCCAGCATTAATACTTCACCTGTTTTATAATCCTGAACAATAGCCGGAACAAGGCCTCTAATTTTATTAAAATCAAGTTTGATCATAGATATAAGTCTCGTTAATTTAAAAATTTTCAGAAGTTATTTTGTTCACGTTCCTAAACAGCAGCAATTCTAATTATGGCTTTTTGTAGGTTGGGTTGAGGTACGAAACCCAACGATTATGCGAAAAATTTGCTAAATTTGTTGGGTTTCGCGTTGCTCAACCCAACCTACGCTGTGATCAATCTCCAAAATTAGAATTGCTACCTAAACAGATTAAAACTTGATTAAATAACTATAATCTGTAATAATGTCAAATTCTTTTTTATATTAACAGATTCTTGAAAATTAACTGGATATCTGATAGTAATTTCGGCATCCTTTATTTTTACTTTAGGAACGTGGAAAGTAGCAGCGGCATCCTGCCGCTGATTTAAGAAGCTGGAAGCTTCTTTTACAATATGTTGGATTTAAGGTAGTTGTAATATGGTTAAACAAAAAAGCACATACGAAATATTAAAAAAGCGAGCTATGCGAAATAAGGGAAGTTTTATAACAAATATATTTTTATGGTTTGTCAGGCTTATCGTATTAATAATATTGTCAATCTCCATTACCATAGGCGGAATTTATTTTTATCTCAGCAGAGATCTCCCTAAAATTTCTTCTTTAAGCGATTATCGTCCTTCGCTTATTACAACTGTTTATTCGGATGATAACAGAAAAATTGCTGAATTTTATAAAGAACGCAGAATCATTCTACCTATATCTGAAATGTCTGAAATGCTTATAAATGCTTTTATTGCAGCAGAGGATGCAAGATTTTTTAAGCATAAGGGAATAGATCTTTCAAGTATTATCAGAGCTTATTTAAAAAATATTGAGGCCGGCACCATAGTTCAGGGTGGCAGCACTATTACTCAGCAGGTTACAAAGTCTTTATTGCTTACACCTGAAAGAAATTATACCCGCAAAGTAAAAGAAGCCATTCTTGCATATCGAATAGATAAAAAATTTACCAAAGAAGAAATTCTTTTTCTATATTTAAACCAGATATATCTCGGACATGGAGCATATGGCGTGGAAGCTGCTTCAGAAAATTATTTCGGGAAATCCGTTATAGATATGAATCTTGCTGAATGCGCTATTTTAGCAGGGTTGCCACAGGCCCCCAGCAAATACTCCCCTTTCAGAAATCCGGAAAAAGCAAAGCAACGTCAGATATACGTTCTAAACCGTATGGTTGCTGAAGGCTACATTACAAATATTCAAGCAAACGAAGCTATAAATACTGAACTGGACATAAAACCACGGCGCAACTGGTATATTGAAAAGGTTCCCTTTTATACAGAACATGTAAGGCGTTATGTTGAAAAAAAATACGGTCCCGATGCTTTATATAATGATGGCCTCAAGATTTATACCGCCGTTAATATTGAAATGCAGAAGGCTGCAAGGAGAGAGATAGAAAAAGGTTTGAAGGCTCTTGACAAGCGTCAAGGTTATCGCGGTCCTGTTCAATTTCTTACAACAGAAGAAATCGAAGCTTTTTCAAAAAAACTCATGGAAGAGCTTGAAAAAAATCCTGCTGAAGAAGGGAAAATAGTTAATGGGGTCGTAATTGAGGTTAATGATACTAACGATACGGTGACTGTTCGTATTGGAAATATTCAGGGGATAATTAATATTGCCGGTATGCGCTGGGCAAGAAAGCCGGACACCGAAGTCCCCTGCTACAAAGTTAGAGTAGAACATCCCGGAGAAGTTCTTGATATTGGCGATGTTATACTGGTAAAATTTAAAAATAAAATAATTGATTCGGATATATGGGAACTTGAGCTGGAACAGGAACCGGAGGCTCAGGCGGCAATGCTTTCTATTGAGGCTGAAACAGGTCATGTAAAAGTCCTGTTAGGAGGAAGAGACTTCAGGAAAAGCCAGTTCAACAGAGCCATTCAATCAAAGCGTCAGCCCGGTTCTGCTTTTAAGCCCATAATCTATGCGGCTGCAATTGACAAAGGATATACTCCGGCCAGTGTTATAATTGATTCTTCTATAGTATTTCAGGATACTGAACGTGATTTTACATGGAAACCCAGGAATTACGAAGAAAAATTCTACGGCCCTACTCTTCTGCGTGATGCCATTGCAAAGTCTCGCAATGTAGTAACAATCAAAATTTTAAAAGATCTTGGTATTGATTACGTAATAGATTACGCCAGAAAACTTGGCATTACTTCAAATATGAGCAGGGATCTTTCAATAGCTCTGGGATCCTCAGGTATGTCTTTGTTTGAGATTGTAAAAGCTTATTCTGTTTTCGCCAATCTCGGCTACCTTGTCGAACCAGTTTTTATAACCAAAATAATTGACAGAGACGGCAATGTGCTTGAAGAAACTGCCGGCAAAAGAAAAAAGGTAATAGATCAGAGTACAGCCTATATAATTACCAGTTTACTTGAAGGAGTGGTAAAATATGGAACAGGTCGAAGGGTGCGGGAATTGAACAGACCGGTTGCCGGCAAAACCGGCACAACGAACAATTTACATGATGCCTGGTTTGTGGGATATACTCCCCGTTATATTACCGGAACCTGGGTAGGCTTTGATGAGGAAACATCTCTTGGTGAGGGTGAAACAGGTGCCAAAGCCGCAAGTCCTATATGGCTTGGTTTCATGAAGTATGTACTTGACGATCAACCTGTGAGAGTCTTTCATATACCGGAAGGAGTAGTT
>DAOWEW010000131.1 GCA_030638305.1 Desulfobacteraceae bacterium | reverse complement strand
GATTAAGCAAATTAAGGGGTCGGTTTATAACTTATTGAAAATAAAATATATTTCTAAATCAAAGTATTAGCGGAAGAGCATTAGCGCTTCGACATCCTTTCAAATTCAGTTTGCCACTGATATCACCAAGAAATTCTGTATGAGAGTATGGATCACCTATTACTCGGTCCACACATCGTTTGATCTGTTGTTTTAGCGAACGGTACCGCTTCAGATTTCGAGTAAATTGCTTTTCATATTTCGCAATATACTCACTCATTCCACACTTCATCATGCGGAAAGAGTTCGATATCATGGGAAGCTTTTCGTTGGGCAATCTCTTCCATGTCTTTGTATAATGGCATATCCGGACTGAGAAAAAAAGTATTTGAGGTTTGTTGAATGACCTTGAATAATTCTTCTCGAATTATTCTTCGAATAAGCGGTTCTAAGACCTGTTGGAGTTTATTAGCACCTATAGTAATTTGTTGCGGTGTATTCATCATGATGTCATCTCTCAATATCTCTTTCTACAAAGCGTTTAAAGATGATGTTAGCTGCAAAGGCATCGAAGTTTGGTGGCGCTTCCTTTGCTACAATCTCCCTGAGAAATTCTTCAATCCTTCGCGATTTTTTTCAACTAAATACTTGGTAACAGTTCACTGTTGATCAAAACGTAAAACTGTAAACCGGGGATATGGGTTTGATAAAAATCGCTTCACATAAAAATAGCTATTTTTTTCTTTAACTGCAAGCTAAAATTGACAGAATACATTCAAGTGCCTTGTGCCGAGCCAGCCCGACAGGTTGTATGAAACAACAAGCGGGGTATAGTATCAAACTTTGATTGTTTTATTTAGTTTTTTATAAATCTTCTTAATCCTACAATCATCACTTGTTTTTAACTGCGCTTCAACATGACTGACTCTCCGACTAACCGATGAATAGGTAATATTGAACAATTCCCCAATTTTTTGATTACTGCATCTGCCCATCTTCCATAAAAAATATAAAATGGTATCTCGCTTATCACGGTTATTTCCTAAAAGTCGTTTGGACTCTCTAAAAAAATCAATATTACAATAAAGCAGCCCGGCTGCTTTTTCAATTAGCGCCTGTTGATCCTCATCTTTTAAAAGTTGATTTAATTGCGGCAGTTCCCCATTTTTGTTTAATGATAAGTATGTCTCCTTGATATATTCCAGAAACTCTTGGGAACCGTAAATCAAACCAAATTTAACATCTTCCCACAAACTCTCTTTTTCATCAGAATACCTCTGAACTTTGTTGCGGTAAGCTCTCTGTTTGTCTTTTGCTGCACGTACCTGTGAAAAGACAGGAGCGGTCTTTAACCACTCAGGCGGCTTTTTCTTATATGCATAAAACCGGTAACTACTCCATTTATAGTGAACCAAACGCTTTACGATTTCTGCCCTCAATGGATTGCGATGTATATAACATGAGAGTCTCAGCAAGTAAGCATCATTTTCAACAATTATGCTTTTAAACCTTCCCTGAAACAGATGGCCGCTTTGCAAATTTCTCAGATTAAAACGTCGGGTGTATCGTGTTCCCAGCCATTGCATGCTCTTTGAAAGATTGGGTCGCATTGTCCGTATCAGGAGATGATAATGATTGTTCATCAAAACATAAGCATAAATTTCAACCTCAAACCTTTTTGACATATCTGCCAGGATGTGTAAAAAATCCTGTCGATCCTCATCACTGTGAAATATGTTGCTCTGATTATTTCCTCGTGAAAGAATATGATAATATGCCCCTTCAAATTCTATTCTCAATTGTCGTGTCATACACTAAAATCTATAAAGTCTTTTTTTGAGTCGTCAAGCTTTATTATAATAATCAAGGTTTGACCCCAAATCCTGACAATACAGCTATTTTATGTTTTTGCGAAATCGGCCGTACCGAGGTCTGTTAATAAAAATTTATTTATTTTTTTCTTTACATCGCTATTATAGGACGTCCCCAAGGTTCCCCTGGATTATAGGATGTCCCCGATGCCCGTCTCGATGCCGCCACTGTGACTTCCACGTTGACCGGGTTTCCGTGATACGCCCCTGATACCAGCGCGATGTCCTTCCCGAACTCGGCAAGACTTATGTAGACGAGCTGGAACTGGTAGTGCCCAGCTTCGTATTTGGGGAAGCTGAAGGCAATCTTGCTAGCTACCTTCTCTCCCGGCTCAAAGTACAGGTAATCCTGGTCCGACGGAAGTGCCCTGTGAGAAGTTACTGCGAACTCCATCCCCGCCGTCTCGAAAGTGGTGTAATACTCGACAGCCTCAGGTTCCGAGTAAGGATAATGAAGTGCCCACACCAGGAAATTCAACGTGCACGCTCCCGGCTTTGACAAGCTAGTCGGATTGAATACTTTGGTGGAAAAACGCCCATCGTTGGTCATCTGGAACTCAATTTCAACAACCTCCCCGGGAAAAACACGGCTGAAACTAAACTTGTTTTCGATGTGAAATGCCCGAAGAGGTTCCTTCGCAACTTCCTTCATGGTCTCAACCATGATATTCTCGAATTCTGCCAAAGGCTCAGGGGTAGGCCCCGAACCGGGAAAGCTGCTCTCTATCCACCGGTCCTCTCTCAATACACGGATACTCGTCAACCTTCTACCGGCGAGGGGGGGAGTGGAGATAACGGATTTTTCGTGCAGGGCATACCTCTCAACACAATCCTGGATTCTTGCGGTTGCGTCAGACGCAAGCTCATGACGAAAGTACCCGAGATTACGTATGGGCATCCCGGGCCGTGAGAACATGCATACCGCAGATGCCATTCCCTCCTCGTTGACCGTGAGCTCGTTCCAGAGACTCTCCCGGTAATGTTTCCGATAGCTAACCAAGTACATAAATAACCCCAGCGCGAAATATTGCCTTAACTGTTATGGATAAGTACTCTTTTAGTCCTTCTTCTTCTTGATAATTTTCACTCCTGTGATTGAGTTAGCGAAATCTACAAATAGATCCTTCTGACTCAGGTGCCTCTCGTAGGCCTTCTGCATGGAAGTGCCCATGATACTGTCCTTTGTGATGGGAAAAGTCTTCTGCTGGGCATCAACCGTCCCGCCCACCTCAGGTGGATACTCGTCTGGAAGCCCCATCATGTGGCCGACCTCGTGTGCGTAACTGTTGGCTTGGTCCTCGGGATAGGACATCTCCATGGAATTGAACGAATAGCCGGGTACCTGCTGGCCATGCACGGCATAATTTTCAATCTCAACCTGCGTCAAGAAACTGATATTAACCGGATTGTCGCCCCCCTCTTCAACGACAACCCTCACCGGAAACTTGCAGCAGCCACCCCGAATCATTTCATCGCCTTTTTGCTTCTTACCCCGATAAAGAACTGTACAGTCGCAAAATTCCTTCCGCACACATCCCGTCCGGTGGAAGACCCACTGTCGAAAGCCATGTCCAGGGTCATTCCAAAAAGTCTCGACCTTCTTCTTAAAATGATTCCAAACCGCGCTCGTGATAGGCTTAGAGGAATCCGCCGAGTTCAGCTGCACCTTCACTGTGATGATGAACTCACCATCTTTGAACTGGATCCAAAAGCGCCCCACATTATACTGGATCCAGGACTCCCCCTTGGGATACACCTTGCTGATGAGATCTCCCTTGGCGTCGAACAGCGCCGGATTTTGAGTGGCAACACGAACATCAATCGGAAAACCTACCTTCTTCTTCTGCGGTCCTTTGTCTGCATAAGGTTTGATATCGACCCTTTTTCCTGAGTTCTTTGATTTCTCTCCGGTCGCAATTCGGACTTGGAATTTCTGGTGATTGAACTTTGATTTGAAATTTTCCTTATCAAGGCCCTTCCAATCGACCTTGCAGCCACCGTAGTACTCACCATTTTCCTTTTCTTGGTCGGGCCACTTGAGAATGGTCTTGGTCTCCTTTAGTTCCACGGTACAGGCTGCCGTTAGCGTATCTCGACCCTTTCGCTCCACGGTCACATTGGCAAGTGTGTCAAGAAGTTCGAAAGAGACTTCATACTCGAACTCAGCTTTATTCCCACAGCGTGGCATTCATCCTCCTCAATTCAATCAATCCATTCGATCTTGATGATATCCCCCTTCTTTTCCTTTTCCTTAGTTATCAAAGGCGCCATTCCACCCGGCTGCATGCAAGGAAAAGGGGGTGTACCGCTGATAGCACTCTTGTTGTGCATCATTATATCGAGTTGACGGGGTACATTTTTTCCTTCAACCTTAACGTCAAATGAATACATCATAAAAGCAGCCGGGCCTTTAGTTTTATTAGTAACCATATTTCCCCCTGCTGAGCCTGCTTCGTCTCCTGTGCTCATGCTAAACTCAGAATCCTTAAGCATAATCGGATTTCCATCCATCTTGACTTTCTTGCTTCCCTTTGATGTATCCGACGATTTAGAAATGTTAGGGTAGGGTATTGGAATTGGACTCGGAGAAGGTGGCGCCGGTGTTTTACAAACATCGGGAAAAGCACTGGCAATGCCTGAACTGCTTTTGTGAACCACTGATCGCATATTCACATTAACGGTTACACCCATTAGAAATTTCTCCGCCTAATTAACTGGTTTCCCTTTATAATATAACAAACCAGGTTGAAACATAGTGCTTTTCTTGTTTGCCCAATTTTTTAGATTCTTAAGCTGACTATATTGAACTTCATAAAAATGATCATATTGAAAAATCTCCGGACAATCGTAACGCAATACCATTTCAAAATATGTCATATCCCGGCAAGGATTTCCAATCCAATTCAAGTCCTTATATAAAACATCAGGAGACACTTTTTCTCCTCTTCGCCATTTAAACCCTTCTGAAAAATTATTTTGATTTTTATCAAGCCATTTACTCCAAATAGTTTTATATTCAGTAATCTCCTTAGGTTCAGCTTCATCAGGATCAAACTGCGGTATAAAATCCATTCCAGTTATAAATCGAAGGCCTTGAAATGCAGCAGTATATGTATCCCAATCATCAATGTTAGCTAATTGGTCAGTCAGCAAATCCAATGAACCAGCATGACCCGTCATTCCTAAAGCCAACATACACTCTTTTTTGATCGCTGGTTGTCGTTGAATTAGATCATTAATTATCTCAACATCGTTTATGTCCCCGGCAATGGCAAGATAGAATATCAGTTTCTGATTAATCTCAAGCTCTGAAGATGCACATTTCTCTCGACAAGTTTTGATGATTTCGCTGTCTCCCAACCGCAGTAGCAACTCGATTGCTTTTAAAACAACAGAAGGATCATTTTCATCCAAATATGTTTCAAGTTTATATTTGTCAGGTATAACACTCATATTGAACAGAGAATAATTTGCGGCTATCGACACATAAGGATCAGGGTCATTCTGTAATTGCATTATTTTATTTTTCGAACTATGCAAACCACGATAACCAATAACTTCTGCGCCTACTGAACGGACCACCGGGTTTTCATGCTCGATGAAATATTCCAGCCAACCATCAAGCTCCTTACTTTTGGAATATTTCAGCCCGTCAACAATGGCTTTAAAATGTGGGGGCTTTTGCCCCAGAGCATTGATCAGCCATTGCATTGGCTCAATTAATGTAAGTGTTGTATAAACATAAGATGCAACAAAGGTTTCACCCGGTTCTTCATCCTCATCTAGTGTTAACTTGTCTTTTAAAAACTTTGCTGAATCAAAGCCGCCCAAAGCAAGAGCGTAAAGATGGGGTAACATTCTATGTTCATAGTCTATCAGGTCTTCCCATGAAAGCTCGGGGTCAACAAAAGATCGTAAGCGGCTCTCATACATGAATGCCGCTTCCTCCATATGCTCCTCCAAAATATCCATAAGGGGGGCTGGCCGCATATACTCCCGTATCATGATGGGCCTGCTCCATTTCCTGAATAAGAAGTCAATATCACACTCCCTCTTCCGCCCATATCTGAAGAGCTCCATACAAGCAGTTTTTCTCCACAAAAATAGTCATTATTTATTCCGGCAACAGCTAATGCTGTGAATACAATTACAGAAGAAGCTCCGACATCACCGATGTATTCAGCAGGATGCCATAATTGGGGGACAGGAGTTGAGCCATCAAATATTCGACTTTGAGCCAGACTCCATTCCTTCATGCGATAATACTCGCCATTAAGGTCGCAGATCATTCCATTGATTTGATCGGATGACAGATTAGAATTTATCAGAGTTGTATTTATAGATTCAGGCAGACCGAGACCATATAAAGGCTTGTCCGAAAACATGTTTGCTTCTTCTATTGCATAACCGGTATTTATAATCTGTGCTAATATGGGCGCCCCTCTTTGCATAGCTGTTGATTCCAGTTCCAAAACTAAAAAAGCTGCGCTCTCTCCTGGAATAAAACCGTGTGACCTGTCATCGGTTTTAAGTCTTCTATTTTCCTCCAGCCAGGCCAATGTTGGATATTCAACCAGAGAATCAACACCTCCGACTATACAAACTTTTGCTTTTTTTTGTCTCAAGAGAAATATGGATTTTGATAATGCTATCACTCCTCCTGAATGACCTTCTTTGATTATTTCTACAGATGAGATCGCTTCGATTTCAGCTAATTCAAGCAAATCTCTTGTATCATCCTGATCAAACTCTTCATAGGTGGGCCTTTCTTTGGGGCTCAAGGAAAGGAAAAGGACGCCTTCCGGGATATTCAAGTCATCATAAAACTCTTCTGCCATGAACAGAGCTTCCTGTGCCGCAGGAATAGCCATGGAAAGTAAACGGTCACTTCCGCTTCTATCATCGGTTATTCCATACGCAAAGCTCCCAACAGATGCCGCGCCTTTTTTCGTTACAAAATCCGGAATTTCATTAAACCTGGATATGCCTGCATTAATGGAGGCTGGAGCCATTATGCTATCATGTCCGACTGGCGTTACCATGCCGACCCCAGTAATAACCACCCTTTCATTAATCCGGCTATTTTGATTGTTTAAATCCATTTTAATATGACTTTTGATAAAAATGCCTTTACATGTTGATTTCAAAGCCACGAATCTCCATTGTCATACCCTGACATGGAATCATCTGTCTCCATACTAATAAGATCTGATTTTCTTCAGGCTCCAGTATGACTGTATCTAACATCGCATTTTCTTCAATCAGCTTTTGTTCAAAAATTGTCTTCAACCTTATATTAATCCCAGGAAGATTAAATTCAATAGGGCCATCAGGTGATACATTTTCTGCGAAGATTCTTTCATTTCCTTTTAAATGCTTTGGCGTTATAAGTTCAGGATAAGCTGCCTGAAAAAAACGGTAATCGAAATCTTTCGGTAAAAAAGGGCAGCGTTCCTTTCGCCAACGATCATCATACGTCCCTGCATATTGAACCCTTGGTTTGTATTGTTTGGGATAAAAACCAAATCCATTCGGGTTTTTGGATTTAAAAAAACTTTTTTTGAGGCCAATATTTTCCAGGAGATACAAAGGTAAGCGGTCTGCTGGTTGATAGCTTTTTACGGTTGCTTTCTTTCTTGTTGATCCTACTCCAAAACTCACATCTGCTTTTTTAATTTTCTTACCTTTGTAATGATAAGCGAAACCAAGCAATATCAAATCCGTTGCGGGTTTTAATACAGCCAGATCTGATTCATATTTGATCGGACTAACTCCTGGTTCTCCCCAGTATTCATCAGCCATAGTTATCGGTACTTGTTTTTCTGCAACTGTCAATGACTGGTTTTCCGAAAATAAAAAAGTCCCCTTTACAATATTAGTAAAGACCTCCCGCCCTTCCTTGTCATAATTAGGCAAACCGATAAACTCGAATGGGGAATTATTTTTGACGTCCATATTGATGAGTTACAAGCAATACGTTTAATTTATTCCAACCTTTGATCCCTTAATCTTTACATCGCCAGAACCTTTTATGTTAACTTTGTCACCCTTAATCTCAATCTTTCCATCTTTCTTTAAGATTATTTTGGCCTTACCGCTCTTCAAGGTGATATCTTTATCACTCTGGATCAAAATACTTTCTTTCGCCTTAATAGTAAGAGTTTTTTCTGTTCCTATATCAAGGTCTTTTGAAAAACTTGCTGATCCCTTTTCCTTTACGGCAATGCCTAGATTTTTGCCAACGGCAATTGAGAAGTCTCCACCCGTTGAAAGTTTCTTTTTGCTGCCAATCTTTTCAGTCTTGTTGCCCCCAACCGCCTCCATCTTATACGCACCCACTTCTTCCATCTTGGCACCGCCCACTGTCTCATTCATTGCAGCCCCCACAGAGACTTGGTAGGCAGCACCGATGGTAAGGGCCTTGGCAGCTCCGACGGTTTCGGCCGAAGCAACACTCACAGTTTCGCTCTTATTACTTCCAACTGTGAGGCTCATGTTTGCCCCAATGGATTCTGTGTGGTTTGTACCGACACTGATGCTCTTGTTTGCTCCAATGGATTCACTCTGGTCGACGGTTACCGTCTTGGTGCGGTTGTTTCCAACAGAAAGGCTCTCATCATGCCCCACACTTTGATTTTTATCATTCTCAATAGCAATAGTCCAATCCTTCTGACCATGCAGATATATCTCTTCTTCTCCCTTTTTATCTTCAAATCTGATCTCATTCGACCCGCCGCCTCCAAGGGAAGAATCAGATTTTATAGTGCTTTTTGTTTTTTCATCAGGAAGAGAATAGGGCGGTGTGTTTGTACCGTGGTATACCCGACCTGTTATAATAGGCCTGTCCGGATCTCCTTCAAGAAAATCTACAATTACCTCCTGGCCGATGCGGGGTATATGCATGGCTCCCCATCCTGCACCAGCCCATACCTGGCTGACACGAATCCAGCAGGAGCTGTTTTCATCATTTGTTCCCTCTCTGTCCCAATGGAACTGCACCTTGACCCGGCCATACTCGTCGGGATAAATCTCTTCACCTGCAGGGCCGACCACGATAGCCGTCTGAGTGCCTCGCACTACAGGTTTTACAGTATCACGCGACGGACGATATGGAACATCATAAGGAATACATTTAAAATGATTGATATAAGGCGATGCTGACTCAATGCTCTTTATAGAAGCTCCTGAATAATCCGACACCTCGTGCACTTCATGTTCGATATGGGTTAATACGTAATCTTTTTTGTCCATATCTTCCCGATAATAATCCGAAAGATTAAACCGGTACCCGCTTGTAAATGCCCTGCAATCACTTGAACCGGTTATGGTTGTGATCTTTGCTTCTTCTTCCTCCATGCGTATTGTAGTTAAACGCTCTCCTTGCGCTTTTTTTGTGTAAAGCCCGGGATAATCGTATATCTCACGTTCTCCGGGACCCAATATCTGTTTGGTGGAGACATCCACCTTCATATCAGTGCCTGGTATCTCAAAATTAAAATCATTAATGGAATATTTGGCAGGTCTGATCTCCTGCATTTTCTCCAGGCTGGTTATCACGTCTTCTTCCAGCCAGCCGCCGGCACTGATCTGATATCGTGCAGATTCCTGTTTCGAACATGGCTTGAACTTGTCAGAGGCATCGGCCAAAATCAGTGTATGTTTTTTTTCTTCGTGTTCAAAGAAGTAACATATCCCCTCTTCTTCCAGAAGCCGGGAAATAAAGTTAAAATCGGTTTCTCTGTACTGCACGCAGTAATCTCGTTTATCATAGCTGTCATTAAGAAGGAGCTTGTAATCTAAAAACCCTTTTTCGGTAAATATCTTTTCTACTATATCCGGCACTGAAAGCTTTTGAAATATTCTCGAATCCGCTGTCCTT
>DAOWEW010000064.1 GCA_030638305.1 Desulfobacteraceae bacterium | reverse complement strand
TTTGATGAACTTTGTGAGTGCACGGTTTCCGGCCTTGCCTGTACAATATACAGCTTGCCGGTTCCAACATTTACGCCGTCACCATCTTTAGCCCATTCAATGTCCATGTGTTTTTGATAATGATCTTCGATAATACATGTCCATTTGGCAAGTTGGATGATTTCATTATCGCTTAATATATAACTCCCCCGTTCTTCCGGAGTGGTGTCTATATTTTTGACTGTTTTTCTGTCATTGGGATCCGGATTATAAATCATTTTAATTTCTTTACTTCCTACCCTCTTTCCAACAATTGGTTGTTTTCCTTCTTTAAGGGTGGGCTTAAAAATGTAATATTCATCCGGATTAACAACGCCAAGCACTACGTTTTCTCCAAGTCCCCAGGAACCTGTGATAAAAATTGCATCTTCAAAACCGCTTTCCGTGTCAATTGAAAAAATGACTCCGGCTGAAGCCGCATCACTGCGAATCATTTTCTGAACAGCAATGGACAGGTAAACGTCAAACTGTCCAAATCCCTTGTCGTGGCGATAGGAAATTGCGCGGTTGGTAAACAGGCTTGCAAAACATTTCCGGCAGTTTTCAATAAGAGCATCTGTCCCTCTGACATTCAGAAAAGTTTCCTGTTGACCGGCAAAAGAAGCATCCGGCAAATCCTCCGCGGTAGCAGACGAGCGAACCGCCACATCCACATTCGGGCCATATTCCTCTTCCATTTTTTTATAGGCCTCAATAATAGCCTGTCGCAGGTCATCCGGAAACTCGGCATTTCTGATTATGCCTCTGACTTTCTCGCCGCGTTCCTGAAGATTTTTCATATCATGGGTATCAAGGCCTGCCATGGCATCCAGTACATCATTTTCAATCCCCGCTGTTTTAATCAAATGCCTATAAGCATAAGCAGTGATGGCGAAACCATTAGGAACAGCAACACCTTTAGAAGTTAGTTTTTGATACATCTCGCCTAGCGAAGCATTCTTGCCTCCAACCAGAGCAACATCCCCAATTGAAACTTCATCAAACCAAAGAATAAATGCCTTGTCATGTTTATCTGCCATCTTTGTCTCCTAATCAGCTTTTTAAGGGTAATTTGTTAATATAAAATATATACCAATAGCCAACCACTCATATTTGTTTATATCTACAGTAAGATATAAGTGTCAACATTAACCTTTCGCTAATTTTCATATATATAGGGGCTCGGAAAAAAGCAAAATATGCCGCACGTGAATTCGCCTGATAATGGTTTTTTCCAGTACAAGGCCTGACGTTTATTATGTATATAAAACCGATATCCGGAAAACTGTCAAGTCGGCGGCGCATAGGGCGGCAATCACATGCACTCATCTGTTTAGAGTTTTCCAGTACTTAATCCCTGCGGCCCCTTTCTGACACTCAGGGCATCTCCTTTCGAACATGTCTGATCCATTTGTTCCGTAAACATAGCCACAAATGGTACATTCAGTTTTGTATGCATACTGTTCATGGTCAGTTCCAGGTACTCCGCAATGCCCGCAGCACTGCTGGCTGTTAGGATTGAAGTAGCCTATTTCTAAGGCATCGTCGTTTCCATCTTTCCATTGGATTGTCAAATCGGTGTCTTTCATATTTATTTTTTCTCCTAATTATTACGGCACTACAACAGCGCAAATACCGTTTTATAAATCATAAACAAAAAAATCGTCCAAACCAGAACGAATATCATTGGCTTTATAAGCAGTTTGTAGGTTCCGGCCAGGTCGGCATGAAAATAGTCTTTGCTCACAAGGAGACACAGATGAACGGGACTCATCATCATTCCCATATAACCAAAACCATAAGCAAGAGTAGAGTAGGCAAGTATCTCAGCGCCCTGAATCTGTCCATGAAGGAGAATAATGATAAGAGGATAGGAAGTGCCGACAAATCCCAAAGCGATTCCCATGACCAGGCCGGAGATAAATGGTAGAGCAGCCACCACAAAAACCGTGGGTATATGATAACGGATCAGTTCCTCTTGTATTTCGCCAATCATGTGAGTCTCTGTCAAAACACCTTTAAACGCCATGATTCCCAATATAATCAAGGCCATATTGAGTGTGAATCGGTGGAATAAGGCCTTCTTTATAAGCAACGCCGGTAGATTATTTGTTTTTATTACCCAGCCCTGAGCCACAATAAGACCTATAAGAAAATTAAGATATTTGGGCCAGGCAAACGGAAGGTCTATATAATTGATTATAAAGTTAAGGCCGAACATGGTGAAAATGACCAATCCAAAAGGGATGATCTCATAAACAAATTTTTTGACATCTTTCCGGGACGGGGTTGTATTGGATCTTTTTTTTGGATAAGTCGACAAAAGAAAGAGATTCCCGCTAACCAAGACGCCGAGACATAAAGGAAATTGTGCCGCAATAAGCTGCCAGGGTTCCACGTTTAAAAGGCTTATTGCCAGAATCAGCCCGGGATATAATGGCCACCAGTACTCCCAAATATGTCTGAACCAGTAGTTTATTGCTGTTTTAAGTTCAGCCGACAGCTCACTTCCTGCGGTGCTTGATTTCACCATCGGCGCTGAAAAAAGGGCTCCTCCAGGCATTGGAAGAAGCCCGATTATAGCGGGTAAACAGGCTAAAGTAAAACGATTGCCAAAAGATATTGCCTTGAATGTATCGACGATACGCTCCATCTGCCGGCCTTCCTTAAGAAGATGGCTTAAGACGATAATCTCCACTATAATTACGGACAACCACAGGCTTTCACCGGACAGCGATTTGATAAGAACAAGACGGACAGTTTCAACAGGCCCTCGCCCCATCCAGAGCCCCACCACTGCAGCCGTGGAAAAAAGGCAGATATAAAGAGATATCCCGTATCTGCTGAGAACAAGAATAAAAACAAAAACCGCTATAATTTTGATAAGCGCTGGAAGTTCGAGAAGCATATTAATGAGGCCTTCGTTACCGTTGAAAGAAGTTTTTTATCTATTCCCAAATCTTAAACTGTCAGCGGATTCGATGAGGATATTTCAAGGCATACTTAAACGTGGTACCCACAGGTATTTTATTGATTTTCATATTATTATATTTCAATTTTGTGGGGGAGCATATGGAAACATACGATGTTTTGTCAAGTATTTTTCGGAAACTAAGGAACGTGGATGAAATAACTTCACCAAGTAGGCGTACAGATTTGGGTCAGGTTTGTTCTATCTGCCCGATTTGAAATAGGCACAAAAGTTGAAGGAATAGCGAGCTATTTCAATATTTTTGTGATTTCAGATCGGGCAAATATGACCTGAAGCTGTGATGCATAGTTGGTGAAGTTATTTCGTCCACGTTCCTAATTGACAAAATGGGCATTGGAGGAGTCGAATTTCCTTAAGAAAATAGGCCATGAAAAGAAAAAAGACCGAAAAGAGCAAGAAAAATATCTTGTCACGGTTTAACTTTTTGTTTAGAAAAGTAAAAGAAAGCATGATTATAAGAATCGGGTTCAAAACCTCTTAATGTTAAATTAATTATAATGGCCTTTAAATAGGTTTTAAAGTATAAAATTGAGATTTAATAGATCAAAAAAGGTATATTATAATGGATTTTTATGCAATGACTGATACTGGCATCGGAGAAGAAATCGGCCATCGTATCAAAAGACTTCGGCTGCGTAAAAATATGACGCAGGTGGAATTATCCAAAGCCACAAAGCTTTCGCTGAATGCAATCAAATCACTGGAAGGTGGAAAAGGGAAATTGTCAAGCATCATAGGCATATTACGAGAGCTTCACTTGCTGGACAATTTAAACAATTTTATTTCGGATGTTAAAATCAGCCCGTTGCAGCAGGCTCAAATGGGTAAGCAGAGAGAAAGAGCTTCAGGAAAACGGATTAAATCAACAAAGGAAAATCAAAGCAATTGGTAAAAAAAGTCGATACTGCAGTTATCAAGCTATGGGGAGACACAGTCGGTGCTGTAACATGGCTGGAAGAGAACGGGCATTGCATTTTTGAATATGACCCCTCTTTTTTAAAAAAAGGTCTGGATATTGCTCCTTTACATATGGGGCTGGAAGAGGCCTTGAGGGGAGATGGTATTTTTAGCTTCCCGGGTTTGAATCGTGAAACTTTTATGGGGTTGCCGGGATTGCTTGCAGATGTTCTTCCGGATAAGTTCGGCAACCAGGTAATTAATTCATGGCTTGCAAGGAATGGTTGTTCAGCCGCTGATTTCAGCCCTGTTGAACGTCTTTGTTATACTGGAAAACGTGGTATGGGTGCCCTGGAATTTCAACCACCTGTCAGTAGTGTGCTTGATCGTGCAGTTCCTGTGGAAATTGCCTCAATGGTAGAGCTTGTCCAAAAAATAATGCTGGAACGTTCACAGCTCAATGTTGATATTGGAAACTCAGAGAAAGAAAATTCAGAAGCAATTTTAGATATTTTGAGGGTTGGAACCTCTGCAGGTGGTGCAAGACCCAAAGCAGTTATTGCAATGAACAATGAAGGCAATATTATATCCGGCCAATCTGATGTCCCTAAAGGATATGAATACTGGCTGTTAAAATTTGACGGGGTTGATGATGTTGAACTTGGAAAACCAAAGGGCTACGGGCGAATAGAATATGCATATTCTTTAATGGCAAAGGCCGCAGGGATTGCTATGACCGAATGTCTATTGCTTGAAGAAAACAAGAGGGCTCATTTTCTCACAAAAAGATTTGACCGATGTAATGGAGTTAAACTGCATTTACAATCTTTATGTGGACTGGCTCATTATGACTTTAATATGGTCGGAGCTTACAGCTACGAACAGGCTTTTTCCGTCATGCGGCAGCTTCGGCTGACAAAAACGGAAGCCATACAGTTTTTTAAACGGATGGTATTCAACATCATCGGACGGAATCAGGATGATCATACAAAAAATATTGCATTTTTAATGAGCCCTCAGGGGCAGTGGAAATTGTCACCGGCATTTGATGTCATGTATTCACATAATTCTGCCGGGAAATGGACCCATCAACACCAAATGACCATCAATGGCAAACGAGATGATTTCACTGTGGAGGATCTGATTAACGTCGGCAATGCCATATCAATTTCAAGACCGGTTGAAATTATTGACGAGGTGATTGATTCAATTAACAAATGGCCTGAATTTGCAAAAGAAGCAGGCGTGAACCCTGAACAGAGAAAAAGAATTGCCGGGTATCACCGAACAGACCTCAAAACTATGAACTTATTTTTGTGCGAACCCTAAGGAGAATTATAATGAGAATTATTGCACCATCTATACTGTCTGCTGATTTCACAAAATTAGGAGATGAAATAAAATCCGTTGAAGATGCTGGAGCGGACTGGATACATATTGATGTTATGGACGGTCATTTTGTTCCAACTATTACAATGGGATCTATAATTACAAAAGCTGCGAAAAGTATTACATCGCTTCCACTTGATGTACACCTGATGATTGAAAATCCCGATCTCCACATTCCGGACTTTGCAAAAGCAGGCGCCACCTTGATTTCTGTCCATGTTGAAGCATGTGTGCACTTAAACAGAACTATACAACTGATAAAAGAATTCGGGATAAAGGCAGGAGTTGCTCTGAATCCATCAACTCCGCTCTCGTCAATAGACTGGATCCTTGAATTCGTTGACTTTGTGTTGATAATGAGTGTTAATCCCGGTTTTGGAGGACAGGTTTTCATACAAAACTCAATTGATAAGATAATGGCTCTTCGTAAAATGATTAAAGAAAGAAAATTATCTGCCATGATAGAAATAGATGGCGGAGTTACTGAAAAAAACATAGAAGAAATTTCTATTGCAGGAGTTGATGCTTTTGTAGCCGGAACAGCAATTTTTGGAAGTAAGGATTACAAAAAGACAATTGGTTTTTTAAGGGAAAAAGTATGAGCAAGCGCAAAGACCACCGGAATATATTGGTAATCCATGGCCCCAACCTGAATATGTTAGGCAAAAGAGAACCTGCTATTTATGGAAAAACGACCCTTGATGAAATTAATAAAAACCTGAAAAGTCTGGGCAGGAAACTGGGAATTGCCGTAGATACATTTCAATCAAATCATGAAGGATCAATTGTAGAAAAGATACAGGACGCAATGGAAGGCTGTCAGGGACTTATTATCAATCCGGCTGCTTACACTCACACGAGTATTGCTATCCGTGACGCTCTTCTTCTTGTTGATGCTCCCATAATTGAAATTCACCTCTCCAATATTTACAAAAGGGAACCATTCCGTCACAAGTCAATGATTGCTGATATAGCTACAGCGCAAATTTCCGGTTTTGGCATACTGGGTTATTCTATGGCTCTTGAAGCTATCGCTGCAATGATTTGAAAATAAAAATAATGGAGGGGGGAAAATTCCCCCTTTCCATTATTTGAGTGAGCCATTATCTGTTATACGTCTATTTCTTTTGCTTGGGATGACATTCGCCGCAAGTAACAGGGCCTTTGTTTTGCTCTAAATGACATCCTTTGCAGTTTGAATGGAATGCTTTCATTGCAGATATTATCTTACCATCTCCCTCAAGGCTGTGGCATGCAGTACAATCACTCAATTCAGATTCATCCCATAAATTTTCGCCATCTTTGTAAATGTGATGACAGTCCAGACAGTCCAGCTCTAAATCATCAGCATGAAGTGTATGAGGGAAAGCAGCAGCGGGCCTTTCACGATTTGTAAAGATATCATGCTCCAGCCATTGAATATCATCCTGCGCATATGCTAATCCAGCAACAAATAAACCTGTCAAGCCAGCTATTACCATTAATATATT
>DAOWEW010000015.1 GCA_030638305.1 Desulfobacteraceae bacterium | reverse complement strand
TTGCTCCCTATACCGATAACCTCCTTTTATCCCTTTTTTCGAAAACACAATCTGCCACAACTGATTCCTTCTTGACCTGAAACTGCCCGCACATAAAAGAAGATAATAGGTCCACATACGGTAAAACCTCTCATCATATTTATCTTTGATTTTGGTCCAATTTTTTATAAAATTGTTGTACCAGGCCATCAAAGTTTTGTCATAATATTGCCCAAAGCTATGCCAATCCTCAAGTACAAACAATCCCTCGGCTGCCGAGGTGATTTGTTGTGCCGACGGCAGCATTGAATTTGGGAAAATATACTTATTAATCCACGGATCTGTTGAATTCGCAGAACTGTTTCCAGCTATCGTATGCAACAAAAAGAGGCCATGTGTTTTTAAACATTGGTGGACAACTTTCATAAAAGTCTTGTAGTTTCCGCACCCCACATGTTCGAACATGCCTATCGAAACAATGCAATCGAATTTTCCTTTTAACGCCCGATAATCCTTTAGTTCGATTTTAACATCAAGCCCTTGGCAAAATTTATTTGCAAATTTCACCTGCTCGCGGGATACTGTTATGCCATGTATATTTACGCCATATTTTTCAGCTGCATATTTTGCAAAACTACCCCAGCCACAACCAATATCTAAAACCTTCATACCGGACCTTAACGCCATTTTTCGGCAAATTAAGTCCAACTTGGCTTCCTGTGCGTTATCAAGTGTTTTCGCTTTTTCCCAATAACCACAAGAATAGTTTAGCCCTCTGTCCAGCATAACAGAGAAAAGATTATTACCGATGTCATAATGCCGCTCACCAATTACATAAGCTTTTGATCTTTTTTGAGCATTTATTATCTTTGCCTTGAGCATAACCCACAGGAATTGTATCGCATTTGCTTTTACTTTCTTGTTTGACCTATCTTCTAAGATTCTTTCAAAGAATTGATCAAGGGCTTCACAATCCCACCAGGCATCCATGTAGCTTTCCCCCAGAGCAAGAGAACCTCCCGATAAGACCCTTTCATAAAAATTGGGGTTGTGTATCCGGATATCCCAGGGTCTATTCCCATTAATCTGAATATCCGAAAGCTCAAGGATTTTCCGCACAACTTTTTTTACTTTCGGCTTCTTCATGTGATTATCCTTTGTTCAATTTTAAGTCATAGCATTAACGTACTGCTCACGTGCCGCAGATGCTATTCTCAAACCTGCATTGCCTGGTAGGGACTTTTTAACACACCGGACCTTACAGATAGCTTACAGATTCGGAAAAAAATGAAAAACTTATGATTTATGGAGGAAAAGGGACTTGCGTATTGTTTTTGTCTCTTGCGAAGGTTCAATTCCGAGTGATGCGGAAAGTACTCTCTTGCAGCGTTCGTACACCGATAGCGCCTCGGCCCGTCGGCCAAGCTGGTGATAGCAGGTCATGAGACGTTGGTAGAGTTCCTCGGCAAGGTCGTCTACTTCAAGGCCGCGCTGGTAGCATTGCACAGCCTTTTCCAGTTGCCCGCATTTTTCCCGGTATCGGCCCAATGTGCTCACACCACGCAGGAATTTGCTTCGGCAACGTTCGCGAAGGGAGATTGTCCACGGATTACTGCTTTCTCCAGCCAGAAAAGGTCCCTGGTACATGTCGATGGCCTTTTGCATCAATACAACGGCTTCTGTCGCGTCACGTCCCGTCGGTTCTTTTTTCCAGGCAGCATCTGCTTGTCCGAAAATACGCTCAAATGCCCAGACGTCGACCCAGGAGTGTCGTAAATCCAAGGTTACGCGTTCATGCCGAAGCTCGATAGCATTGCGATAGTTAATCACCTTGCGAAGGCGGTGCAGTGTGGTTGCAAAAGATTGCTCAGCCGCATCTCCGTCCGCTTCAGGCCAGAGGGCATCGGCTATCTGCTCTTTTCTTATTTCTCTGCCTCCAAACGCAATTAAGGCTTTGAGCATTGACAGAGGCTTTTGTTGAGCCTTTCTGGCGAATCTGATCGGTTGTCCGTTTTTCAGCACGACAAACCGTCCTAATGTGTATATTTTTAGCGCCCATGGCCATTTTTCTGAATGAAGTGGCTGGTTGTTGTCAGGAATTAGATTGCAACTGCGGATAAGGTCTTGCACATACTCGACCTCAATCCCAGCACTGAACGCCGCTTCACAGAGCCTTGCCATGACAGACGGCTGATCTATAAATGTGTTCAAATATTCATAGCTGTTCTTGATGGATAGGGCCTTACGCAGCGATTGCAAACCAGATGATTTTTCTCCTTGATCCAAGAAAAAGAAGGCTTCTGCCAGAAAAACAAAAAATGTAAGGAGGGTGTTTTGGGTCTTGTGTGCAATACTCAAAGCATATGCACAGTACTCTTGCTCGTGTTGATATCTTCCGAGTTCATGCGCAACATGTGCCTTTGACAAATAACGCAAACCCAGAAAAAAAGGGGATCCCATCTCAATGATTGATTGCAATGACGCCTCTGCATGGAGAGATGCCGTTCCAGGATCGCCCAGAAGAATGGGAAGTCGGGTTTTCAGAAAATCCGACAGCCTGCGTGGACCAAAAGACGAGTCCATCCTATCCGGTAACTTTTCAGCCATTTTACAGTCATCCGCTTTCAATGCGCTGTAGATGGCTTGGCTTGACAACTTACAGTCCATTATACGAACACCCGGTTTTGGGGAAAACTATTTTTTGGCGTTGCGCTTCATTTCATCGTGCACATTAGGGACTTCACTACGCCTCATGACACAAAATTCGCACATCTTGAATTTGAAGCTTTTGTAACATTTTAGGTTTGTGAAAATAAATTCGTTTCGGGTATACTCAAACTCGCAAATTTATCCAAAGCACGAGCATCTTAGAGACTTGTATTTGTTTCTATAGACTCAGCATATGTGTTTATCTGGTTATGGCAAGTGAGATAGCGGGCAGATTTAAACCATGAAAAACTCACGAATAAGAGATTGTAAAGGAAAGAACTATCCATAACCATAAGATAGTTAGAAATTAAATTTCACTAATTGGGATTTTTTGCAAGACTTTTTTTGGATTTTATAAGATATATTTTTAGATTATGACAAGGAAAGAGTGGCAGAATAATCCATTGATAATACAATATATATGACCTTTAGCATCAAATAGCCTGTAGCCAAAGCCTACAATCCGAAGGCTGAAGCTCCCTGACAGCCTTCAGCCTTAAATTTCAAGAGTTCCTACTATATCCCTATATCCCTGCAATTCTAATTATGACTTTTAATAGTAGCTATCAGTGTTGCTTCCAGCTTGGTTTTTGCTTCGGTTATAAGAAATTAAGCCAAGTGAGTAAAAAAACCGCTTAGGAAGAGTTTCGATGCTTAAAAAATATGACAGAAAAATTAAAAAACGAATAGTAGAAATACAGAATAGTATCAATAAGGGTCAACAGTAGACTTGACCCCATTTCTGAAAGTAAATAAATTTCAGTTTTATACCAAACTGTCAAAGCGGCACGACCCTGGCTGTCACCTGAACTGACAGGTTATCAACAGATTTTGACTTTCTGGTTTATATAGTTTGAAGATCCGGCAGATTATCCCAAAGTTCATCTTTAACTTTATATTTCATTAATGTCTTAATTATGATTGGAAGGGGATCAGGTAATATTTTTGTAAAATCAATCTCGCCTTCTATTTGAATAGAAAATGCCAATTGCTCTTTAGGAGGTGTGAATTGAGCGTTTACCCCTTCTTTGTTCCCTCTCGAATCAACCCGGTACCAACCAATTTCAGGCAGATAAACAGCATTGAGTCCATGCAAGCAATAAGGAGCACCATTATCATCTCTGCTAAGTCTTTGATAGCAGAATCCGGATGGGATAGAATTTGCACGTAACAACGCTGCCAGTAAGTGGCTTTTAGCATAACAAATACCTGAACCTGATTTTAGAACTTCTGAGGCAAAGATAGATACCGTTGGAATATCATAATCATCAATATGCTTGATATGATCTCTAACCCATTCAAAGCAGGATTTTGCAATATCAACATGGGAGGTTTTCCCAATGGCAAGATTCTCTGCTTTGGATAATATTTCAGGATTATTCCAATCAATAATTTCAGTTGATCTTAAATACTTTTCCATTTGATTCTTGTTTAGATTTTGGTTGATAACGGCGAGCGAACGTTAAATTCACCGGACGCCCTTCCGACAGTGGCAGGCCATTGGCCTTGTTTAAAGAACCACATTTGGCCAACACGCCCAGCCTCAAGCGTTCCGGTGGAGTGTCTGGTTCGGCCATTCGCACATTGATTATTCGTTGGCCTGTAAAAAATAGTTCTGTCCCCTTTTTCCCCTTTTTCCCGTAGATACGCCCCCCATAAATGGTTTTAGCTGAAGGGGTTCTGAGAGGATACAACTTCAGAAAACCCATGCCTTAGAGCAAGCTTGTTAAACATTTGAGTCAGTCCTGCCCCCAGTGTAAAAATGGAGCCGATGTCGAGATTCTTATCCGCTGTTTCGTCAAAAAAAATATTGAGGCTGGATTCGAGACCGTCTTCCGGCAAGCAGTAACATATCATCATAGGAACTCTGGGCAAGATGTGTAAAACAACGGATATATCAGATTCAAATTGTTTTTCTGCCTGTTTTCCATCAAAAATATGAACCAAGTCGTCAAAAAGGTCGGTATAGATGTCAGCTACCCGTTTCATGGGCTCTTCGCATCGTTTCTGAAAAAGCGGATACCGTTCCTTTCCGTTTTTCAGATCCCTAAACGAAACCCATATCCCCGAAACCGGTAAACCTTTGCCGTCAATTATGTAGTTCAAAAAAGGGATGGCCACCCACGGATTGATGTGGATATCCGCGAAAAGCTTACCCTTTGTATCAACGCTGAAGGCCTTACCGAGCACCTTAAGCGTCAGCTTGTTGTCCGAAAACCGTGCCCCAATCCTTTTGGTTGCTTTAGCAAGATCAATATTAGCGATATCGTTTTTCAGCTTTTCCAGATATTCATCCCGGTTCTGTTCGATAGTAGTCTGGTTTTCAGCTTCTCCGCAGTAGCGTTCAATCGTTGCTTTATCCAGTTTCGGACATTCATCAAGTCTTTTTTGACCCATGAAAACCGCTCCGGCGAATGCAAGGCATGTCTTCCGGCCGCATTCTCGGCAATTCGATTTATCAAGAAGCTGAAAAATTTCCATAGCGTTTTTCGGTTTTGGCATACAATTTTCCTCTTATACTGCATTTTCAGAGGTGCGGCATTATACAGATGCTATTATTTCAATTTTAAGCCATATAACGGCGAGCTGTGGGGCCGGGAAAGTTAACCCCAAAGCCGATTTAAAGGGTTCCAAATTTGTTGGCAGCGGCGGCCTTAAAAAAACCTCGGCCTTTCCCGGTCCCACACCAGCGCCTTGTTGGACGAAGCCGCTACGCGGCGGAAAAACATCAGCAATTCTCATTTTAAATAGATATCCTTGTGGGAGCTGCTTTCCAGTCGCGAAAAATCGTGGTAGAATGCCATTTACACAGTATCTGGAAACGAACCCAAGCGCATAACAAAAATTGCTGAGAAAAACCTGGCAATATGTAAAAAAATAGCCTAAGATCAAGCATGGTGAATAAAATCGGGCAATATTATAAGTCTTCCTTAACTCCCTCATATCCCAGGTTTTTTTTACAATAATCGCTCTCAAAAAAAGATATTTCCTTATATACAGAATATGCAAACACACCGGGCTTGTCCAACAACCGGATAAGATCGTGGTTCGCTACGCTCACACAATCTATTCTTATTCGTTATAGGTCATAGATGCCTGTCTTGTTGCCAAGAGTGCCAAAACTAAGGCAAGGAAGACAATCCAAGTTCTTTGAGATATTCATTATGTTTATTCTCAATCATTAGTATCTCTTTCTCTAAGTCAATCAGTTTCGTATTGACTTCATCAAGTTTAATTATTTTCTCTGGCTTGGCGGTGCTGATATAGCGCGATATATTCAGGTTGTAATCGTTCTTTTCGATCTCTTCCATCGACACGCAACGAGAATAGCGTTTTTCCTCTTTGCGGTATTGATAGGTATCGACAATTTTTTCTATATGTTCCGGCAATAGCTGATTTTGGCGTTTGCCTTTCTCAAAATGCTCAATAGCGTTGATGAACAGCACATCGTCGGGCTTTTTGCATTTTTTTAACACCAGAATGCAAACCGGGATGCCGGTAGAAAAAAATAGATTGGCGGGCAGGCCAATCACCGTGTCGATATTGCCATCTTCCAAAAGTTTGCGTCTGATTTTTGCCTCGGCACCACCTCGGAACAGCACACCATGGGGCAGGATGATCGCCATGGTGCCTTCTTTGGCGAGGAAGTGAAAGCCGTGCAGTAAAAAAGCAAAGTCAGCGGCAGATTTAGGAGCCAGCCCGTAATTTTTAAAGCGGAAATTCTCACCCAGCGCATCACTTGGCTGCCAGCGGTAGCTGAAAGGCGGATTGGCGACCACGGCATCAAAATGCTGTTTTTTGGCGGGATTTTCTTCACCCAGAATATCCCAATCATTAAGCAGTGAATCGCCGTGATGAATCTCGAACTCCGAATCCTTCACCCCATGCAGCAGCATATTCATCCGCGCTAAGTTATAGGTGGTAATATTTTTTTCCTGACCGTAAATCTTGCCAATGCCATGCGATCCCAGTTGATTGCGTACATTGAGCAGCAAAGAGCCGGAACCGCAGGCGAAATCCAGCACCTTATTCAGTTTTTTCTTCTTGCCTGTGGTCGGGTCCTGACAGTCGAGGGTGACAATCGCAGAAAGAATGCTGGAAATCTGCTGCGGCGTGTAAAACTCGCCCGCCTTCTTACCCGATCCAGCGGCAAACTGTCCGATCAGATACTCATAGGCATGACCCAGCACATCGCTGCTGGTGGAAAACTCCGCAATCCCTTCGGCAATTTTGGTGATGATGGTACACAGCTTGGCATTGCGATCGGTATAATTTTTACCGAGTTTTTCCGAATCCAGATTGATCTCCGAGAACAGACCCTGAAATGTGCTGGCGAAGGATTCATTTTCGATGTATTTGAAGCCTTTTTGCAAGATGTGAAGTAATTCTCCATCCTGCGTGCGTGCCAGCTCGGCGATGGTTGTCCACATAAATTCCGGTTTGACAACATAATGCACCTTGCGCCGCATCTGCTTCTCGAATGCTTCTATATCCTGCTCGTTTTCAGCATACCATACGGACAAAGGCGTACGCTTATCGTCGGCCTCAACTTCTGGGTAGTCCCGCCCCAGTTCCTTTTTGGCTGAGGCTTCGTAGTTATCCGACAGATAACGCAGAAAGAGAAAGGAGAGCATATAATCGCGGAAATCGTCCGCATTCATGGCTCCGCGCAGTTCATTGGCGATGGCCCAAAGGGTTTTACCCAGTTCTTTTTGATCTTGTTTTGTCATGATTGGCTCGCTTGTGGTGTTTGTTCAGGAATCAGTTCCGGCAAATCGAAGCGGTAGCGATCCAGAAAAGCCGATAGAATTTTTTTAAAAAGATTTTTAGTGTCGTCAACCATTTCCCGTGGCTCATAGGCTGAATATTTGCCGTGGCTGAGCAGGTTCAGAGCACGGGCGTACAAAATTTCATCGTCCACCCCGTGGATACAGTTAGAAAAACCATCGAAGCCAAAAAAGGTGGCTGTTTTTTCAAGGATACTGCGCAACATATTAAAATGATGGGTGTAGAGTTTGCCCGATTCCGCTGCCTGTTGTAGTTCGCTCAGCATGGCGACATGGTGAAAGAAAGGCGTGTCGTCGGTTGCTCGCAGGGTATAGGTGTCTGAATCACTCTTTCGGTGCAGGAAATATTTCTTATGCGGCAATTTTTTAAGCTCGTTGCACATCACATTGAAAAAGAGACCGTGATGCGATGAGATCGCTGTCTTTAAACGATCCTTGCCTTTTTTGAGCAGTTGCGCCAGATCGCTGGCTACGGCAATGGCGTTGTTGTCATCAAGCGATGAGATGGGATCATCTATATAGAGGTATTTGACCCAGTCATAAGCCTCTGCGCCGTCAATGGTCAGTTCACAAATCGCCAGGAAAATACACCAGATAAAGATGTTTTCTTCACCACGAGAAATCTTGATATGATCGGCATCGCCGCGTGAGAAAGTGATCGTCCACTGCTCATAGTCAATAATGAATTCGAAATCAGCATAGCGATGCAAATAAGGACGAATTTTATCTTCCAGCGCCAGCTCCTTGAATCCGTTAAAGAAATTGGAATCAGCGTTAATCTTTAAATAACGCTCGCTATCATTTTCCAGATCATTGTCCCAATGGAACAGGTCTTCCGTGTAGGCGTTGAAATACAGCGTATCGCGCTCAATGTCGCTTATTCTTTTGCCCCGTTCCTTGAATTCCATGGATATGCGCGTCTTGCCGGTGCCGTTATAGGCGTAGAGCAGTACAAAAGCCTGGTTGTTCAGGTCGTCGCGAAGTCTGTTGATAAGTCCGCGCAAGGTGTTGTATGTGTGAATTTTTGGTTTGTTGCTCATCTATTCACCTCGTCAGCAGAGGGAAAAAGCTGCTGCATCAACCCTTTTTTATGGGCCTTGAAGGTGTCGAGCTTTTGGGAGTGGGCGGCGATCAGTTCGTCGATGGAGGAAAGACAGCCGGCGATTTTTTCTTGTTCTGGTGGTTTTGGGAGCAGTAACGGTATTGTTTTACATACCGCTTGATTTAACTTTGGCTGAGCACCGCCAGAGTTGTATTTAATATAGGAAAGGCTTTCTAAATATTGAACTAAAAAGTCTAAATGGTGTGGTTTGTTTGGCTTTAATACATGAGCATGGTTGTTTACCCAGCATTTTCCTGAAATCTTAAAAACAAGTGGCAAATTCCTTGAAACGATATTTTCGCCATCCTCGCCAAGCAAAATTAAAGTTTCGTCAAATATAAAATCATTGATGTAATCAATAATTCCAGAGGCTCCATGGTATGGATATTGCCCTTGCATAGAAGCCCTATCGGATTCTTTTATTGGCTTTCTTTGCCCATCCAAAAATTTGACAACTTGCCCCAACCGTTTCTCCTCCCACTCCCCCGCATCCCGAAACTCGGGGAAGCGCAGTTTGGGGACGGTTTCGCCTTCCGCCGGAAAAAGCTGCTGCATCAGCCCTTTTTTATGGGCATTGAGGGTGTCGAGCTTTTGGGACTGGGCGGTGATCAGTTTGTCGATGGAAGAAAGGCAGTCGGCGATCTTTTGTTGTTCTTTTTCCTCTATAGGAACTTTAACAGTAATTCTTTCAAGAGACTTAACTGATAAGCCCGGTTGCGCTTGTCCTGTAGCATATTGATTTAAATTAAGATTCAATAACTCATAGTAAAGCCATTCTGTATCAGTATCACCTATAGGAGTGGCAACAACAGCATGTTCAGTTGCATGAAACATGCCTTCTACAAGAGTGATGTTTCCGCATAAAGCACCTTGGCGACCAATAAGAGAATATTTTCCCATGTGTGTATATGTCCTTGTGAAGCCACGCAAACCATTGCCACCGTAACAAGGATACAAGTCCTCTTCTCGTTTTTCATAGATTTTTGAAGCTGATATAAACTTACCTGCTTGCATTTGACATACAAGTTTAAGTTCTTTCTCCTCCCACGCCCCCGCATTCCAAAACTCAGGGAAGCGCTGTTTGGGCACTCGCCCTTGCGCGCTTGCTTTATCCGCTTTGACTGTTTTGCTTTTAGTTTTCATACGCCCCCAACCCCGAAATATCACGCCCCTGAGCGAGTTTTTTTAGCAGCGGCATCAGGTCATCCATCAGTGCCAGTTCTTTTTTTGTCCGCTCTTTCCAGCCCAGATCCTGCGGAGCGAGCAGATCGCTTAAGTATTCGCCGTCAAAAATCATGCGATCCATAATGCTGTCCACAAAGACTTGCAAGACTTCCGTTTCCAGTCCGTGCTTTTGGGCGGTTTGCGCCAGTTGTCCGGCGAATTTTTCAGTCTTAAAGACTTCATAGCCCTCGCGTATGGCTTGCTCGCTCAGGCCTTCGCCTGCCTTCAGGGTGTCGATATAGGCAATCATCTCTTCACGCTCATCCATAAAATTGGCGGTGGAGGAGAGCAGTCCGATGAGTTGCTCGCGGGTCATCTCCTGTTTTTGGGTTTTACCCTGGCTGTAGCGGGAGATCAGCCCCATGATGTAGTCGTAATCAATCACTGCGGAGGCAAACAGCACAAATTCAAAATCAAGCTGCTGTACGGGGTCGGAATCGTTTCCGCCCTTGTCTTGCCGGGCTTTGAGCTGCTGGGCAGTATCCAGATACGCTCCTCGAAAAGCACGCAGTTGATCTTCGGGTATGACCTGTTCTATTTTAGTGCTGTCTTCCGGAGTCAGGTCGGTGTATTGATCGAGCTGGGTTTTTAAGCGTTGCACTTCCTTGAATGAATTAACAAACTGGGCGCGTGCTTCATCGCCCTTGAGGTTGGCGACCTGTTCCGGTGCGCAGTCCAGGCCCTGGGATTGCATGAATGTATTCAGGGTGCTGACTGCCTTTTTCAGTTTGTCGATGACTTTGGGTGCGTCATCCACCAGCCAGATCTCTTTGGAACGCTCCGTATCTTCGCCGGAAAACAGGGTGATCGCTTCATCAACCGCACTCTCCTGCCCACGAAAGTCGAGCACATTGCCATAGGGCTTGGTGTCGTTGAGCACGCGATTAGTGCGTGAGAATGCCTGAATTAGACCGTGGTATTTCAGGTTTTTATCCACATACAGGGTGTTTAGTGCTCGTCCATAAATAACTTGTACATTTTGTACGTGTGTGATATGCTTTGTTGTATGAAAAACAATGAGTTAATTGAAACTATAAAAAAAAGTACGAGCTTCTATCTCCGGTGTTGGATGAGCGAACCCGCAGATTGTG
>DAOWEW010000070.1 GCA_030638305.1 Desulfobacteraceae bacterium | reverse complement strand
TTTGGGTCGAATTTGTTTGATCTCAGATCACAAAAGTTGATGGAATAGCGAGCTATTTCAATATTTTTGGGATTTGAGATCGGACAAAGGCGGCCTGAAGCTGTGATGCATAGTTGTGGAAGTTATTTCGTCCACGTTCCTAATCGTTTATCATATGTGGCTTATGTATTTTATACATAAGCCACATATCGTCAAGAACTAAATATAAGACTTTGCTTTTTTGACCGGATCGGTGTTAGAATATATCTAAAATACTTCACAAGAAAGAAGGTGATACAAGTACACGTTCCTGATCACCAAAAAAATAACCATATGAAGACAAAAAAGGAGTTTAGTGATGCACAGAAAAATATCAATTATTATTTTGTCATTATTGTTGATAGTCGGATTTTCAACGTTCGGTTTTACGGCAAAGTTACCTGCTCCTGAAAAAGGAGGAGACGGCTTCAAAGCGGTAAGTCTGGAAGAAGCAAAAAAACTTCACGAAAATGGTGCGACAATGGTTGCATGCCACAGTCACACAACAGATTTCATGAAGGGTCATCCTTTCGGCACAATCCACATAACGTGTTTGGTTCCGAAGGACCACAAACGCACTGATATGCCACTGAGCGAAGTCGACTTTGACATAGCACAGCTTCCAAAAGACAAGAATACTTCCATTATAACTTATTGTGCGTCAAACACATGATGGAAATCCTATCACGCCGCCAGGTTGGCGGTTACTGATGGCTACAAGAATGTTTACTGGATGAGAGATGGTATCAATGGATGGAAAAAGGCAGGGTATACCACGAAAGGCAACCCGGAACTTCTTGATGCCCTGATTGCCGTAAACAAAAATGATTTTGCCACGCTAATCATCACCGAAAGCGATGCCAGAAAGTTAAAAAATTGTACTTTTGTGGATTTTCGTGATGAAGCGAAGTTTAAGAAAGGTCATGTCAAGGGGGCCAACTGCGTTGATTACGGCAATATGTTTTCGAAACCCATGATGGAGGAGTTAAGCAAGAGCAACTCCCTGATAATTATTCACGATGTCCCGGCAGTCGCAGGTGTCATTGCCGCGACTTTGAAACTTATGGACTATCCAAATATATATATTCTCAAATAGGTATTGAAAAAACCTGATCCTTATCTGATCCGAAAGTTATTGCCGGGATGGCCCGATTTGGGATCATAAATTTTGTTAATTTGGTTAGGCTGAACCTTTGAACTCTCGAAGGGTGAAGATATGAGATATTATCCGGTTAATCTTGACATACAAAATCGTAAATGTTTAGTGGTCGGTGGCGGTTCCGTAAGCACAAGGAAGGTTATGACGCTTCTGGAATGTGGTGCAATTATTACAGTTGTAAGTCCTGATGTTTCTGAAGAGCTGCTTGAGCTTGCAGAAAAAAAGATGATAGAGTTGAAAAAAAGGCATTATGAGGCCTCTGATATTAATGGCATATTTCTTGTTATCGGGGCTACTGATAACGAGGAATTAAACTGGCAGATAAATAAGGATGCGGAACTTCAATATAAATTGTGCAACATAGCTGACCGACCCGAGGCCTGCAACTTTATTCTTCCTTCTATTGTAAACAGGGGTAATCTTGTAATTGCTGTTTCTACTTCAGGTAAAAGCCCTGCTTTTGCAAAAAAAATGCGTCAAGACCTTGAAAAACAATTCGGAGAGGAATATGACAAGTTTTTACAATTAATGGGAGCTATACGCAAAAAGGCGTTAAGCGAAAAACACGAACCGGAAGCGCATAAGCACCTTTTTGAACAGCTTATAAATAGAGGACTTGTTGATATGGTCAGGAACCATGATGAGGAAAAAATAAATTCTCTACTTCTTGAAATTTTTGGTAAAGAATACAGGTTCGAAGAATTGATGAAGTATTAAATGAGCCCAAGGTGTAGTTAATGGAGATTGTTATTATATTTACCATTTTTTTCTACCTGATGAGTACGGCGGGATACTTTGCTTATCTTTTCTTGCAGAAAAATTATTTGAATAGAGTCGGATACTTCTTGCTGATAGCTGGCTTTTTATGTAATTCGGCGGCTATTTTTTATGGTTTTTTAAAATCCGGGCATATCCCTGTTCATAATCTTCATGAAACCCTTGTGATTGTCGGATGGTCGATAGCCGGTGTTTTTATAATATTTCAATATAAATTTAACCTTAGAATCCTGGGTGTATATACTGCGCCTCTTGCAGCCATTGTTATAGTTTTTGCTTCTCAGATGTCTTCCGAGCCTGCTCAGATTAAAAATATTGTTAATAATTTTTGGCTTATTTTTCATATAATTTCAATATTTATCGGTGAGGCGTTTTTTATACTGGCTGGAGGACTTGGTTTTATGTATCTCGCCCAGGAACACGCTATTAAGGCCAAGAAGCATGGTTTTTTTTTCAGACGTCTCCCTTCGCTGGAATTGCTTGATACTGCGGGATATACCTGCATAGTTGTGGGCTTTACCATGTTGACTATAGGGCTCGCAACAGGTCTGGTTTATGCTAAAATGGTTTGGGGGAAGTTCTGGGGCTGGGATCCAAAAGAGGTCTGGTCCTGCATAACATGGCTTTTGTATGCTGCTTTACTTCATGAGCGTCTTACTGCAGGCTGGCGCGGAAGGAAGGCAGCGATTATGGCTATTGTCGGGTTGGCGGTACTCTTGTTTACTTTTTTTGGCGTTAATTTTTTTTTAAAGGGACATCATGGAGAATTTACAAGATTGTAAATATAGAGGTTCCTTAGATAGAAATTACAAGCTCAACAGCTTAACAAGCCCGACAGAAGGGCACTAACTTAAAAAAAATGTTCAATATAGTTTTATTAGGATTAAATCATAAAACAGCACCTGTAGAATTGAGGGAACTTCTCGCTTTTTCAAAAGAAGAAGCTGTAACTGTTTTACAGAATTTGCAAAAAAGTCCGGATATGAACGAAGTAATGCTCATTTCAACCTGTAATCGTGTTGAGGTGCTGCTGACTACTTCAAACACCACCAACGCTGTTAATTTCGTAAAAACTTATATTTCCGAATTTAAAAGAATATTGATATCTAAATTTGAAGCTGCTCTTTATGTGTATGATGGCGAGGAAGCTGTACGCCATATTTTCAGGGTTGCATCAAGTCTTGATTCAATGATGATTGGAGAGCCGCAGATTCTTGGACAGATTAAAGATGCATACCTGACAGCAATCCTGAAAAAGACATCCGGTGTTATTTTGAACAGGTTATTGCATAAAACCTTTTTTGTGGCAAAACGCGTTAGAACCGAGACCGGTATCGGGGATCATGCTGTATCAATAAGTTATGCTGCAATTGAGCTTGCACGGAAAATATTCGGCGATCTTGAAGGGAAAAAAGTACTCCTTGTTGGTGCCGGAGAAATGGCCGAACTTGCAGTGGAACATCTTATCAGAAACAGGGTTGGAGAAATTTTTGTTGCAAACAGAACGTTTGAAAGAGGCGTTGAACTATCAAATAGATTCAAAGGCAAAGCTATACGTATTGAAGAAATTCCGGATTGTTTAAAGGTCGTGGATATAATAATCAGCTCGACGGGTTCACCCAATTTCGTTATTGTGCGTGATCAGGTTAAAGGGGTTATGCGCAGCAGGCGCAACAGGCCCATTTTCTTTATAGATATAGCGGTGCCCCGTGATATTGATCCTGATATAAACCGTCTTAACAATTCATATGTTTATGACATAGATGATTTAAAAGGAGTTATTGAGGAAAATATAAAGGACAGGAATAAAGAATCCATCAAAGGCGAGAGGATCGTTGACGAGGCTGTAATTAGCTTCCGGCAGTGGTATGAGAGCCTTGGAGCGGTTCCTACAATAGTTGCCCTGAGAAACAAAATAGATACCATTGCAAGAACTGAGGTTGATAAAACCATGCAGTCCTTAAATTCCCTTGCAGATAATGACCGTGAGGCAATTTACAGGATGACAAATTCACTTATAAATAAAATTATGCATGATCCGACTCTTTTTTTAAAAAACAACGGCTGCCATGGAGACAGAGTTACTTATATTGATTTAACCCGGAAACTTTTTAAACTTGATGACTGATATTTGAGTCGAAAATGGAGGATTAATTTGAAGAAAACAGCATTTTTTTTCCCGGGACAGGGTTCACAGTCAATTGGTATGGGCCTTGATTTTTATCAGGAATTTGACTTTGCAAGAGAACTATTTGATATGGCAGAGGAAATTACCAAAATAAACTTATCGAAGCTCTGCTTTAAAGGCCCCATGGAAGATCTTACTATGACAGTTAATCTTCAGCCCGCAGTAACTGCCGTAAATCTTGTATGTCTTGCAGCTATAGAAAAAGAAGGCATCGCCGCGAATATTTCAGCAGGACACAGCCTTGGTGAATACAGCGCATTAAGTGCATCCGGAGTTATTTCAAAAGAGGATACATTAAGGCTTGTATTTAAAAGAGGCGAGTTGATGCACAGGGAATCAACAAAGCATGAAGGCGCTATGCATGCAATTATCGGACTTGCCATTGATAAAGTTCAAAAATTTGTTGACGAAGTTCAAGGCGAAGGAGTTGTATCAGTTGCAAATCACAATACCGAACATCAGATCGTTATAACCGGTACTCCGGAGCAGGTTGAAAAAGTTTCGTCACTTGCGGTCTTGCAGAAGGCAAGAGCTGTGCCGTTAAAAGTCAGCGGAGCATGGCATAGTGAACTTATAAAAGGGGCAGTAGATGAGTTCAGGGTTTTTCTTGATACTGTTTCTTTTAATACACCGGAAAGAACAATTATCCATAATGTTACTGCTGATTTTGAAAAAAATCCTGATGAAATTAAGAGTATTATGGCAAGGCAGTTATGCAGTCCCGTCAGATGGTATGACTCAATGCTGAAACTGATTGATGAAAAAGTGGAAATATTTGTTGAGATCGGTCCGGGAAGGGTGCTTACGGGTTTATTAAAAAAGATTCTTCCTGAGGATTATCCCTGCCGTATTTATAATATCAATAGCTTAAAAAATATGGAAAACTTTCTTAAAGAAGTTTAAAGTTTAAACTTTACTTTAAAATTTAATGATGATAATTTTACTTTTTTTGGATTTTTTAAAAGCAATTTTAAATAATCAAAGGATTATCATGAAAAAAAAAGATATTGAATATTTTAGAGAACTATTAACTAATAATTTGGAAGAGCTTTTGAGCAAGGCGGACGACACTGTTTCGGGCATGACTGCTCCGAAAGAAAATTTTCCTGATCCAACGGATCGCGCTTCACTTGAATCTGACCGCAATTTTATGCTTAGAATCAGGGATAGAGAAAGCAAGCTTATAAAAAAAATTAAGAAAGCCCTTGAACGTATTAAAAACAATACGTTTGGTATTTGTGATAAATGCGGTGAAAATATTTCTATTAAGAGGCTTAAAGCCAGGCCGGTTACTACCCAATGCATAGCATGTAAAACAAAAGAGGAGGCTTTAGAAAAAGCTCTTGGATTATAAAAATAATGCAGGTATTGATCTTCATATCCATTCGACTGCATCTGACGGAACTTTTTCTCCGGCTGAAATTCTTGCCTTAGCCCAGGAACTTAAGTTAGGTGCAATAGCTATTACAGATCATGATACCGTAAATGGCTCTAAAGAGGCGCTTGGCATTGGTATCCCTTCCTCATTAAAATTTTTAACCGGTATTGAAATAAGTGCATCTCCGCCCCCATCTTTTTCGTACTCAGCAAGTCTCCACATACTGGGATATTCTATCAACGTTGATGATCCTCCTTTGAATAAAACTCTTGCCATACTTCAAGAAGCCCGAAAGAACCGCAACCCTGGAATTGTTGCCCGTCTGAACAGCATGGGTGTTGCTCTTTCAATGGATGAATTATTAAATGAGGTCGGCGGTGGTCAGTTAGGAAGGCCGCATATTGCAAAGCTTATGGTAAAAAAAGGTTATGTTGAATCAATTAAAGAGGCCTTTGATAAATACCTTGGGAAAGGCAAGCCGGCATATTTGGATAAATATCGTATTGACTGCTCAAAGGCAATTGAAGTTATACTTGGAGC
>DAOWEW010000238.1 GCA_030638305.1 Desulfobacteraceae bacterium | reverse complement strand
ATGTGCGGAATCGTCGGATTTATAAGTAAAAGAAAATTCAATTCTTTCAAGAGAATGCTTCCACAAGCTGCTTTAAGCCTGTATCACAGAGGCCCGGATGATTCGGGCTTTTTTTATGATGAAGAGATGGGGATAGGACTTGCTCACCGCAGATTATCAATTATAGATCTTTCCGCTGCCGGCCGTCAACCCATGCAAAGTGATGATGTATCAATTATATATAATGGTGAAATATATAATTTTAAAGATATAAGAAAAACCCTTGAAGGATATGGGCATAAATTTAATAGTAATACCGATACTGAGGTTGTACTGAAATCATATCTGCAATGGGGAGTTGACTGCCTCAAAAAATTTATTGGCATGTTTGCTTTTGCAATATGGGATGGCAGAAAAAAACGCCTGTTTTTAGCAAGAGATAGAATAGGCATAAAACCGCTTTATTATCATTTTAGCGATGGCGTTTTTTTGTTTGCTTCAGAACTAAAGGCATTTATGGCCTTTAGCATATTTAAAAAAGATATTGATTCTGATTCTATTCCTCTTTTTTTGCATTACCAGTATATCCCGGCTCCAAAAACTATTTTTAAAAATACTTTTAAGTTGCTGCCTGGACATTTTCTTATTTATGAGAATAGTATTATAAAAACCAATAGTTATTGGCAATACCCTGATGTAAAAGGTGAGCTAAATAATTTTGAGCTTAATGAAGAAGAAAAGTTACAGCAGCTTGATGATATTCTTACCCAGGCTGTTTCAGACAGAATGATAAGTGACGTGCCGCTGGGTGCTTTACTTAGCGGAGGAATTGATTCTTCGATTGTCGTTGCTTTGATGCAAAAAGTAAATTCATCTCCTGTTCGCACATTCAGCATTGGTTTTAAAGAAAAAGAATACAATGAAGCCAACTGGGCTGCCAAAGTCGCAACACATCTTGGCACAGATCACACAGAGCTTTATGTAACACCAAAGGAGGCCATTGAGGTTATTCCAATGCTTTCAGGAATGTATGACGAGCCTTTTGCTGATTCCTCTGCGATTCCTACTTTTCTTGTCAGCAAACTTACACGTTCACATGTAACTGTGGCGCTGTCCGGTGATGGAGGGGATGAGCAATTCGCAGGCTACGTGCGTTACTGGAGCACTAAGTCCATTGCAAGAGGATTGCAATATTTTCCGGTACCGGTCAGGAAATTTATTTCCGATCTTTTAAAATCTATTCCATTAAACTGGATAGAGTCCTGCTACCTGCCATTCAGGGATTTTTTGCCCCAACCATTTAGAGTGGCCAACTTTCCTGATAAGTGGCAAAAACTGACGGGCATGATAAGCCAGACATTAATTTCAGAGCTGTACAGAATGACCATTTGTTACTGGTCAAAAGAAGAATTGCTGTCACTTATCGGAAAACAAGTTCCTGAAAGCCAATATGAAAATACCTTCAAAGAAACCGAGGGCCGGCAAATTATTTCCAGGCTTATGAGGGTTGATCAAAAAACATATCTACCTGATGCGATGTTAACAAAGGTTGACAGGGCCAGCATGGCCGCAAGCCTTGAAGTTCGTGTGCCGCTTCTTGACCATCGGGTTATGGAATATACTTCCTCATTGCCGGAAAATTTGAAATACAGAAATGGTACCGGCAAGTATATTCTTAAAAAGCTTTTGGCTAAATATGTACCAGGAGAATTATTTGAAAGACCCAAGATGGGATTTGGAGTTCCAATAGGTCACTGGTTGCGTAAAGAGCTGAAAGACCTTCTTTTAGATTATCTTTCTCCTGAGCGTTTAAAAAAAGAAGGTTTATTTGATCATGTGATAGTTGAAAAAAAAATTAAAGAACACATGTCCGGCAGGATCAATCGCCAATATCAGCTCTGGGCGCTTTTGATGTGGGAGATGTGGAGAGAACAGTGGCTTAAATAAAATTTAACACTTTAGCCTGTTGAAAAAAATCTGACATGATAACAGGATAAACAAGATTTTGTTTCAAATGAATAAATGGGTTAAGTTTCACTTTAGCTATCCAGTAAATCAAAAAAAATATACTTTGAGTTGAAATCAAACGCAAAGTAAGGGATTTTGATGAGGATTTACAGGATGAGTTTTGATATTTTATATCCTGAATATCCTGTTAATCCTGTCAAGAGAATCTCTTTGAACGACCTGAATTGTTACGAAAAAACAGGATCGCCGGAAAGGATGATTCCGGCAGGTTTTGATCCGGAAAAGGAATTTATAATGATAGAAACTTGTGGAAGACAAATAGCAACATGGTCAAAGACCATGGTAGTTACGACTTTTTGTGCACTGATTTTTTTTCAGATGTGCGACGTAAGTCAAGCTTTAAGTGAAAAAGGAAAACCCGCACTCTACCTGGTAAGCGTTGGGGTCGGTGATGCCGATCTGATTACCGTGCGGGCGATTAATACGATAAAAAAATCAGATGTAATCGTATGCCGCGAAAAGACAAAGGAGAGATTTGCAGAATACCTTAAGGGAAAAGAATTTTTGGACATTTCCTTGAGCGGTTGGCGGACTTATGGAAAAGACTGTTCCATGATAAAGGAGAAAGAAAAACAGGTAACATGCGAAGAAAACAGGAAAAAACGGGCAAAACTGATTTTCGGGATCCGTTCCGCGATTGCTGCAGGAAAAACTGTTGCAGTATTAGGTAGCGGCGATCTTCTTATCTATGGAGGGCCGTATCGCTGGTATCTGGAAGAGTTTGCGGATCTCAATCCACGGATTATTCCGGGTGTGAGCTGTTTTAATGCAGCAAATGCCGCCTTGCGTAAAGATGTCGCCCTGGGAAAAGAGACCCACTCAGTTGTTCTTACAACCATTCGTGAAATAGAAAAATTATCAAAACATCATCCTACTATGGTTATTTTTACTATGCATACTAAATTCAAGGATCTGGTGGAGAAGCTGCAAAACCTTTATCCTCTCCAAACACCTATAGCGGTTGTTATTTATGCAGGATACAAGGAAAAGGAAAGGCTGATCAAAGGAAGATTGAATACAATTCTGGAGTTGGTCGGAGATGCGAAATTTCCTTTTGAACACCTGGTTTATGTGGGTGATTTTCTGGACCAAAAAAGGAAAAAGAAGCGCTAACGAAATTTATTACAAGATTTGGTAAGAAAGGAAATTTATGAAAAGGTTTGAAATGATGGCTATTTTGCTGGCAATAATAGTGGCTGGCATTCCACAACTTTGTAAAGCGGAACAAGAGGTTTTCAAGGTAGGCGAGATACAGGTTACTGCTCCCAGAGAGAAAGAAGGTATCGTAGTTGCTCCTTCTACAACCACGATAAATGTCGATGAGTATAAGGTGCTCGGTACTCCGCAGAATATCGTCGATATTTTAAAGGATCGCGCAATAATAGATTTTCGGGGTGAGACCGATCTGGTGCCGGATGATGACACCATCTCCATGAGGGGGTTCACCGCCAGTCGTTTTGTTACTGCCATAGATGGTTTAACCATCCAGAAAACCGGAGGAAGAAAATCAAGCCATATTGTAGATTATGCATTACTTCCTGCATGGTTGATAGAAAAAATTGAAATTATGCCCGGACCTCATTCTGCTTTATACCCTGGTAAGAGCATAGGAGGCGTCCTTAATCTGATCACAAAAACGCCTAAAAAATATCCCGACTTAAAACCGGATGTAAATGTAACGACCAGTTATAGGTCGTATAATACCCAAAATTACAATATAAATCTGCAAGGTGGTGTTAACTCATTTATATATGATGTAGGCTATCAAAAGTATCTGACTGATGGTTATCTGAGAAATAATGAAGCTGATATTGATACCATATTCGGAAGAATAGGATACATCCTTCCTTCAGATGGGCATATTACCTTGAGCGCTTCATTTACTGATGCGGATCGTGAAATAGCTGTAAATAACGATCCTGCCGATAATTATGACTCAGATTATCCTGAGGTAGAAGATTCATCCTTCGATCCAATACAACGGCCTACCTGGGACAAGGAGGCCACTTCCTATCGACTGAACTACAAACAACCGACACCTATCGGCATTTGGACCCTCGGTGCTTATAAGAGCAAGGAAAACAGGGAAAGGAATTATTGGGACAAGGCAACAGGCACAGAGTACACCGAATGGGAAACCATCTGGTGGCAGCACGGTGGAAGGATTCAGGACGAAATAAGGTTTGGCGAAAACCATATCACAACCGTTGGTTTTGATATTGCCCAGATGTATGATAACGGCCCGGACGAGAAAAAAAAGAGGATTGACAACAGGGGTAGTTATCTGCAGCACGAGTGGACGATAATGCCAGGACTCAATCTGACCGCCGGCCTCCGATATGAGAATATTAACATCTGGGTTCAAAACTATACGAGTACGGGTGCAACTTACATTACCGGAAGAGAGAACTGGATTGAAAGAAATTGGGATCAATTCGTGCCAAAATCGTTTCTTACCTATGAGCTTGATGACATATCAGAAATGTTGAGAGACACTTCTTTGTCTTTCGGGGTGAGCAAGATATGGCATGCTCCGGATTATCACGGTGTGTACAACGGCCAGGGAAAACCTTCAGGAGCCTGGCTTGATCCCGAACACGGCATTGCCTATGATTTCGTGTTTACAAGAAGGCTATGGAATGATGTGAATCTAAAAGCAGGTTATGCTTTTTATGAGATTAAAGATTTCATTGTTTCAAACAGGGATTACGACAAATACGGTTTTAAAGACAAAGACATTCCTCCAGGACTTGAATGGAGTGACTATAAGATCAACCTTGAAAAAGTTCACAGGCATGGCGTTGAGGTGGAACTTGGCGGGCATCTGCTGGAAAGTTTATTTTTTTATCTTGCCTATGCATATCAGGAGTTTGAGAACCAGGGGTCGGAACCTGCCGGTGAAACAGAGCTTGATCAGCGGGCCAAACATCACGTGAATGCCGGTCTGCGCTTTGATCTTTTCGAGAACACACTTTTGATGCTTGATTATTCATACCAATCCAAAGAGGTTACAGAGGTGTCCGAATCAATAGGCGAGGATGAATGGTATTTTACCGAGGTTCAAATAGATCCCTATCACATCGTCGATTTCGGTATAGAACAAACACTTTTTAAGGATTTAGGCATGATGAAAGACGCCCATCTCAAGTTTTATATCAAGAACCTTTTTGATGAGGAATATCAAGATGCCAGGGGCTACCCTGCAACAGACCGAACTTACGGCGTTGCTTTGAGTTTTGGATTTTAAAAAATATAAAAAATATAAGGAGACTCACATGCACAAATTTTTTATTCCCACAACAAAATGGATTTTTATTGCCATGATCTCATTAATTATTTCGATAGACGGATTTGTTCAGAACGCTTGTGCGAAAAAGCAAGCCAGCACTCAATTATATCTGGTAAGCATGGGCAATGGGGATTCAGATAACATCACCCTGCGTGCGATAAATACAATCAAGGATTCGGATGTTATTTTTTGCAACAAAAAGACACGAGATAAATTTCCTATTCTTTTGCAGGGTAAAGAGATTCATGATCCTGGATTCGGGCTTTTTGCCATATACGGAAAAAAGCCTGAGCAAGCGAAGAAGAGCAAACGGTTTAACTACGAAGAAAAGATCAAGCAGCTCAATGAGATCACGGGAATTATCCGTAATGCCGTAAAAGAGGGTAGGGTAGTATCTGTTCTTTGCAGTGGCGATCCCACCATTTACGGTCCGAACATGTGGTATCTTGAGGCATTTGAGGATCTTGATCCTGAGGTCATTCCCGGCGTCAGTTGTTTTAATGCCGCGAACGCCGCTTTACGCAAAGGAGTTACTTCGGGCATAAAGGCGCATTCGGTCATACTTACCGCCTCGTTCAGACGTGAGGAGTACACCGGCCCGGACAGCATTGAAAAGCTTGCCCGAAATCAGGCAAGCATGGCTTTTTTTACCATGTTTCTTGATCTGGAGAAGGTGGTGGAAAAGCTGAGAACCCATTATCCGCAGGATACACCTATAGCGATTGTGTGCTTTGCGGGCTATAAAGAAAAAGAAAAGATTATACACGCTACGCTTGATACGATTCTGGAAAAGACCAAAGGGGAAAAGCTTCCTTTTGAACACATGATTTATGTGGGTGATTTTTTGACGAATAGATATGACAAAGATCAATAGATAAAAACCAGAAACAAACATCTGTTTTCAAAAAAAGGAGAAATATCATGCACAAAAAGAATAATTGTTTGTACGGGTTGGTCACTATTATTTGTTTTACCTTAATTTTTTTGATTCCTTCTATCTCTCTTTCCGCTTCCAGTAAAGAATATCGGGTTTGGAAAGCCATAGGTACGCGTGTTGCGTGGGAGTCGTCCCAGTTGACCGGACAGCGACTCGGAACAGGCAATCCTATTGCGCTTACTAACGCCGGATATGCGGAGATTGACGGATATTCAACGCAAGGTTGTATGGATGGACTAACCTCGCGTCTTGGCGTTACGAGGGGAAGTAATACCCTTTTGGAAATACATTCACGCTATGATAAACCACTCTGGTTTTTTATCTATTACAGAAAATCAGGTGTAGGCGTATATCTGGAAGTCAATCCAGAGGTAATGCCAGAGCTCATTAATAATGCGAATAAACATAAATTTCGTCGAAGAGCAAAAAACAATCTGCGCATTCCAGCATCTCAGCTTTTTATTAGAACGGCTGTTGAAAACATCAAGGCAGAGCATCTTTTTGCCAATGCGGAAGAGTACAATGAAAAATTTGCAAATAAAATCTTCGGGGGCAACGAATTTCGTATTGTAACTATCGCAAATGCTGTGGCCGCTGGAGCGCCTGCATATGCGATAAGAGCGTTTGAGTTCCATGATCACTACTGTCCAGGGGTTCTTTCCGGCATCATAATGGCTAATTACATCAAAGAATGTTTTCCTCTGCAATCACCTGATGACAGATATTTTGTTTTGACTGTAAAACCGTGGTGTAAAGAAGATGCTTTAATAGTTTTGTTGGATACAACTCCCGGTAAAAAGGGTTATGCAATCAGTTATCCAAACGAAGAAGACACAGCACAATGGAAAGAGGAAGCAAAAAACGCTGCGACGATTATCTTTCGCCAGGATGGCACAACAAAAAGATGGGAAGGCAGATTGCTTGGTTTTTCTTTTGACAAAGCCAATGAGATACATGAGTTCCCTGACTACGGAAGCAGTTTATTAAACAAGCTCTACTCGGATTTGTGGTACCTGGATTATTTTGATCAACCGGAATTGTTTGTGAGTGTTATTAAAGAATTTGAGCTTGAACAGGGAGAAGATCCAAAAGACTGGGCACGGCCCGGGGTTAATCCTCTTGAGAAATTGGATTTGATACAAGACTGATATAATATCAGTCAAAGATAGGAACAGGGACGAAATAATTCATAAAAAAAGGGAAGGGAAGCATCTTTGACATTTAAGTATGGGGAAAGTGATACCCACTCTGAAGAAGTTTTTTTAGCCAGAAGTTCGAGCGGTTCGGTGTTCTTTTAGTGGAGAATATCTTTGATAAAAAGTATATATTCGGCGAATACGATGATTATGATTCAGTGTCACCCGGAAGAATTGTTATGGGCAAAGTCAAATTCCGGTTTTAAGAGGAGGTAAAAATGGAAAGAAAAATGACGACGACAAGATTAAAGTATCAGATGGCATGACCGGTTTTTTTTCTGATTATTTGTCTTATTGTGTCTGTCAGTTATGCAGGAGAAGAAGGAAAGCTTTATGTTGTGGGTATGGGGCCGGCCGGGCCCGATCTCACAGCGCCAAGGGCTCTTGCTATTATTGAAAAAGCAGATGTT
>DAOWEW010000080.1 GCA_030638305.1 Desulfobacteraceae bacterium | reverse complement strand
TGGATGGACTACTTGCTGGCAATTACTTTTTTATACGAATCAATCAGTGTTTTCAAACTGACATTCAGTTCTGTATGATATCGACCGGCAAATGATGACTCCTGGCTGTCTTCACCCAAGGCACTGCTGCGCATTGAAACTTTGACGTCTTTTTCTGTTTTTTCTTGCAGACGTTTGTATCCATCAAATATTGCAGCTTCAAGTTCCAAAGGAACAGGTGATTGCATGATAAGTTTTTGTATATTTGAGCTGGCCATGCCCAGCATTTTGATATCTTCAATATTAACAGATTGAAGCTGCTGGTTGATATTTTTTTGCAGGTCGCTGTGAGCCAGAAACATATGATATGCCAAGACAGTAATAACAAAACCATGCGGAACATTAATGCCTGTCAGGTTCATGATTTCGCCAAGATTAGCCATCTTGCTGCCGGTATAGCTTGCGCTGTCTGTATTTATTTCTTCGATTGACAGCACCGGTTTACCATCAACAGCTTTTGCCCGTTCCTCAAGTATCTGGTCTATTCTAAATTGAATATCTGCAAAAATATGATAGAGCGTTTCATAACGGTCATCGGAAATATCGTTTATTTTTTTAATTAGTTTATAAATGTTTACTGAAATGGATGTACAATTCTTACGAATGAATTCCATACCGAATTTTTGACTTCCTTGCAGTGCAAGTTCAATTTTCGACATGCTTTCAAGGATTGTGTTATTAATGCTTAGAAGGTTTTTAAAGTTCCAGTACTTTGTTTTGAAACGGGAACGGATGATGTCATCGGACGATTGTTCAGTATTGGTACTCTTCTGCTTTCCCCCAAATATTCTTTTTATTACCTGCCTTAATCCAAACATCATTACTCCTCAGTAGTGCCTGAACGAAAACTGTCTTTTTCGCCCATATCTGCGTCAGATTCAAATTTTAATCCTCGAAATACTCAATGTATTCCTGCGGTTAAAATTTGTGCCTTCCTTGATCTGAACAAAAAAGCCTATTTTTCGTTCGGGCACTCAGTATATTAATTTTGAGCATAGATATTGCATAAAATATAATTAAGTATAATCAAGAAACATGCCAGATCAAAATATTTATAAATTACTGATAGTTATATTTATGCGGTATTCGGGCAGCTACAAGGGAGTTTCAAAACGGAACATGCTTTTTTGATAATTATATTATGAGTCATTTTGATAGTCAAATAATACAGGTTCTCATGGATAGAGTTTCAATATGGAACAATAGTTTCATATTGAAATTTAACTGACAAAAATCCTCTAACCCGAAATTATTTCGTTCCAATTCCTGAAGGAGGACACTATGAAGAATAAGCTGTTGCTTGTTGATGATGAAAAAACAATGCTTAAATACCTTTCAAGATTCTTGATAAAACAGGGTTTTGATATCACTACGGCAACGAACGGAGAAGATGCCCTGGAAAAAATTAAAAACCAGGATTTTATAACAGTTCTGCTTGATGTGTTGATGCCTGGCATGGATGGCATAGAAACCCTCAAAGAAATAAAGAAAATCAAGCCCATGACAGAAGTAATAATGCTGACCGGCCATGCCTCGGTTCAGGTTGCCATAGAAGGCATGCAACTGGGAGCATTTGACTATCTTATGAAGCCTTTTGATCAAGATGAACTTGTTGCAAAGTTGCGGATGGCTTGTGAGAAAAGTTTATTTAACGAAAAAGGTATAGATGCTGTCAATATACCGGAAATGATGCCGGCAAAGCCTGTATAAGTGTTTTTTATTTGTCCACTAATTACACGAAGTTACACTAAATAAAAACTAATGATTCGTGATAATTTGTGAAATTAGTGGACAACTTAATATTTTTTGCTGATTGCAATTTCAAAATGAAACATCATTTCAAAATGAAACATAGTTTTAAATATCTACCCTGGATGGACTTTAACACAAATAAATCACAATAACTCGGCCAAGGTGTTTCATGCTGAAACACCAGCAATAGTTTTTTTCACCCTTAAAAATATAACTATCTATAATTTCTAAATATATTCATTTGGCATAATTTTTGATTATAGGTTTAATCAGAGTTGTATTTAATTGAATTGATTAAAAGAGAATTTGATAGATTAACGAGTCTGTATAATTTATTTAATAAAACCAGGGATAAGATTAATTGAACAAGATACTTGTACCTTTGGATAATTTTTCTGAGACATCGCTGAATGCAGCTCGCTATGCTGTTGAATTTGCTAAAAGAAGCGATTCCAGGCCGATTTTTCTTTTCTTATCAGGAAACGATAGTGTTAGGGCAGATTGTTGTGTGACAGACATTTCGCAAGAAACTGAAAAAAAAAAGAAAATAAGAGAAAAAACAGAGCTGCTTATAAATTGCAGTATTATGGAAGGAATCAATATTGAACAGTACGAGTGTTGTGGCGAATATATTGAAAAGGTTTGCGAGTTTGTACGAAAACTGAACATAGCCGAGATAGTGATTGCCGTACCTGATAAAGAGGATGCTAATTATCAGAAAATCAAAAAGAATATATCTTTGCTGGTTCAAATGACCTCATGTCGCATATTGACAGTAAAAGAAAAGGAGATCAAGTAGTTATGGAAGCAAATGTGCTGACGACAGAAATGATTTTGGTTATGGGGATGATCGGAGTAGCCGTGTTCCTCTTTATCGCTGAATGGATTCGTGTTGATATGGTAGCAATACTAATGACAGTTACACTACCTTTGCTCCATCTCGTTACACCCAAAGAAGCGTTTTCCGGATTTAGCAGCAACGCAGTTATTTCCATTATTGCAGTTATTATCATAGGTGCCGGTCTTGACAAAACCGGCCTTATAAACAGATTGGTAAAGCCTGTTATGAAAGTAGCCGGCAACAGCTCATCACGTATTGTAATAGCGATGGGCGTTACTGTAGCCGGAATTTCAAGTTTTATGCAGAACATCGGTGCTGCGGCTCTTTTCCTTCCTGCCATTAAGCGTGTGAGCAAATCAATGAACATCCCGCTTTCCCAGATGCTGATGCCTATTGGTTTTTGTGCAATTCTTGGGGGGACTCTTACCTTGGTCGGATGCAGTCCGCTGATTCTTCTCAACGATTTGCTGGTGCCCTTTAACCTTGAACCCTTTGGTCTTTTTGATGTGTCACCTATCGGTCTGGCGCTGGTAGGAACAGGAATCACATTCTTCATCTTTTTCGGTCGATTTGTGCTGCCAAAAGGGAAAGTTGGTGATGGTGGTGCTTCTAATGAATCTATTAAAGGTTTAGAAAGCTCCTATGAACATCTTGGTGATCCTTTTGAATTAAAAGTGCCTGGTGATTTCACCGATTTCAGAGACCCATTGACAATCAAGGATATACGGGAAACATACTTGGTAAATGTTGTTGCGATTGCAGGCAGGGATGGTTTTAAGTCGTTTTCCGTTGATCCGGACATGGAAATAAGGTCTGATGTTGATATCGTCGTTTATGGACTGCAGGAAAATGTCGAAAAAATGGCCAAAGAACTTGGGGTGCAAATTAAAGACTCGCTGGATTTATTCAAGAGTGAAATGTCTGCCGCCATATCCGGAACCATTGAGGCTGTTGTTGCGCCACGTTCCGAGTTAATTGGCAAAACCCTGAAAAAGGCACATTTCTGGGAACAGTTTCAGGTAAATCCACTGGCAATTTATCGTTCAGACAAGGCTTTTTATTCCGGGCTTTCAGATTTTGTATTGCGTTCAGGTGATTCAATACTGCTTCAGGGGACATGGGAACGATTTAAAATATTAGAGGAAAAACACAATTTCATTTTTTCAACTCCTGTAAGTGAAGTTCTCAAACCTGAGAAGGCTTTAATATCCGGTTGTTGGCTGGCAGTGGCTCTTATAATGATAATTATATTCAAAATCCAGTTGTCAGTAGCTCTTATGACCGGAGCCTTTGGAATGGTTGTTTGCAGGGTGCTGACTATAGACGAAGCATACAAGTCCGTTGACTGGCGTACAATTTTTCTCCTGGCCGGACTTATTCCATTGGGAATTGCAACTGAAAAGACCGGCGCTGCAGCGTGGATTGCTCATACTATTCTTACTATAATAGGCGACGTTTCTCCTGTTGTTCTTTTAACAGCAATAGCGGTACTTTCCACTTTTTTTACGCTGGTTATTTCAAATGTTGGCGCAACGGTACTTCTTGTGCCACTTGTGGTTAATATGGCTCTTGCAGCAGGAGTTGATCCAAGGATGGCTGCCCTTGTGGTGGGCCTGGCAACTTCCAACTCGTTTATGCTGCCTACACATCAGGTTAATGCGCTTTATATGGGGCCCGGCAGATATAAAAGTGTAGATTTTATAAAGGCCGGCGGGATTATGACTGTATTATTTATAGTAGTATTAATCGGAATGCTTTATCTATTTTACGGTATTTAATTAGGTCGGTTCACGGTTCACGGTTCACGGTTCACGGTTCACGGTTTATGGCTTCAACTTTTTTCAATAAACCAAGTATGTTAACCGTGAACCGTAAACCGTAAACCGACAACCGACATAGGGAGGAACAAAAGTGTCCATTATAACTATTACCGCAGGTTCTTACAGCAATGGAAAACAAATAGCCAAAAGTGTGGCTAAAAGATTACAATATGAATATACAGATAGTGAAATGATTTTATCATTAGTTTCCGTGGAATTCGGTGTTTCTGAATCTGATCTTGCACAAGTTCTTAAAGAAGCACCATCCGGTGTTGGCATGTTTTCTAAAGCAAGACCGGAATATATAATATTTATTGAAACGTTGCTTACTGAATATTTGTTAAAAAATAATATTGTATATTATGGAGTCGTTGGGCTTCCGCTTATCAAGGAGATATCTCATGTACTCAAAGTTCGTATTATTGCTAAGTTAGAAGACAGGATAACAACCGGAATGAAGCTGGACAATGTATCCCAGGACAAGGCAGGCAAAATCATTAAAAAAGAAGATGAGGAGCAAGCAAAGTGGGTTGCGGCTGTTTACGATATAGACCTTATGGATCCGAACTTATATGATCTGGCAATAAACATCGGGCATATCAAAAGTAATGATGTAGAAGATGCTCTGGAAACCATTGTCAGTACCATAAAACACAAAAAATTTCAGCCCATGACATATTCCTTACGATGTATGAAAAATATTGCAATGTCATGTCGTGTTCGGGCAACTCTAACAGATATAGATTCAAAAATGCAGGTAAAATCCGATGAAGGAACAATTTATATATATACCAGAGCAATAAAGAAAAAGGCACAAAATAAAGCATTAGAAATAAAACAAAAGGTAATGAGAATTGAAGAAGTCAAACACGTTGAAGTTTATGTAGATTATGATTTGTTTTCAACTGTTGCTCATGGGCAGTAAGGAACGGGGAGGAAATAAAAAATGAAAGAAAAATTAGAAATATTGTTACTGGATGATGAACCTATTGTTGGAAACAGGTTGGGATCAGCTCTTGAAAAAGTCGGTTATAATGTAGAAGTATTTGAAGATCCGGTAAAAGCTTTAGACAGGATCCATGAAAAAGAGTTTGATATCGTTGTTACGGATATAATGATGGCAGAGGTTAACGGTATTCAGATTTTGGAAGAGGTACGAAAAAAATCAGATACCACAAAGGTAATTATTATTACAGGTTATGCAACAGTAGCTCTGGCTCGTGAAGCTATGGACAAAGGCGCTTTTGATATGATTGCCAAGCCATTTAAACCCAGCGAACTTCGTGCTGTATTAGCAAAAGCCGCAGATTCACTTGGTTATAAAAATTTATAGCAAAAGCATAAAAATTGTGCTGCAAGTGAAAAATCCATTATTTGATAGTTCATGGTTATCGTGAGATATATTATATTTTTAACAGGTTAAATATTATTATGACAAATTTTCTTGAAACTGTACATAGATCTACAAACAATTCCCCCCAAAAAATATCAAAAAAATGCGCGTTTGATAGCAATTGCCCTGATATCTGTTCACGACCACGTTTTAGCCTTCGGGCACATATGTTGATAGTGTTTATTCTTTTATCTTCTTTGTCGATGGCTCTTGTTATTGGTTCAGTCATAGCCATAAATCATATACAAAAAAAAATTCACTTCTTTCAGGTCTCTGAAAAATATCTTTTTGACATTGCGCAAGCCAGAAGGTGGGAAAAAAACTATTTTCTGTACGGCACAAATCTCGAAGATGCAGTTCAGAGTGCTAATAATGCAAAAAATATTTTATCAGACAACTTGAGAGAGCTCTCAAGCATTTTATCACAAGAAGAAATAGCAACTGTAATGCAACATCTTGACAAATACAGGGGCTTTCTGCAAAAACTCATGGTATTAGAAAAAAACAGGGTTGAAAATACTGGAAAAAAACACGAGATTGAGACTTCCTTGCGAGAACATGGCGCTGAGATGGTTAAAGTAGCGGCTGCTTTAGTTAGCAATGAGCAATATTCCATGGATGCTATGCTTAACCTCATTCAGAAGATTCCTGTTTACTCTCTTGCAGTTGTTTTGTTATTAACAACTTTTTTAGTATGTTTTTTTGTAAAAAGATTGATAAAGCCACTTAATCTCCTTGTTGAAAGCACACAAAAAATAGCAAAAGGAGATTTTTCTCCGATTCCTCCAATGTGTAAATACCGTGGTGAATTCACAACAGTGGAGCTCGCTATCAACCAAATGATTAAAGAGCTTAAATCGCGTGAAGTTGCGATGATTGAATCGCACAAGCTCAGAGCAATCGGAACTTTAACAGCAGGTGTAGCTCACGAATTGAACAATCCTTTAAACAATATA
>DAOWEW010000123.1 GCA_030638305.1 Desulfobacteraceae bacterium | reverse complement strand
TTTAGACTCGGATGGTTTTATTCGAGGAGCATTATTTAAAGGCTTGCTATTCAATCCCTATACCTATTGTCACAAGCCAATTATTGTAAATGATATAAACCTTTCGCTTGAAAAAGTAATATGGAAGTTGAAAGTGTATCCACAGAACTCAGATGATGATGTCATCGATCATGACATAATACTTCTCTGGAGTACTGAAAAGCGCGTCATTACAGGCGCAGACATATTGGGCCGGTTGTTACGCGGAATAGCCACGCGCAAAAGCAGGAAGCCTGGAGCATAACTATTAATTCTATCAGGTCACGGACAAAATTTACATTTTACAAGAAAAAATAAAATTATGCTGTTGCTTAATATTATGTGCGTGCCGGACAAACCTTATATCGAATATTCAGGGGGCGGCTGTCAAATTCAGGGTGCAAAAACCCGAACTGAATCATTTCAAAAACGCTCGGTTCGAATATTTCACTTATAGCTCGTCCCTGCCAGGTATGGTGCACTGGGATATCCATTAAACCGGCAAGAGTCGGTACTGTGTCAATAATATTTACTTTGTCTGTAATTATGTATTTTTGTTTTACTCCAGGACCAACTGCAATCCATGGTACAGTCATTACCTCCGGCGTATTTTCCGTATGATGGTAGTTGATACCGCCATGATCACTATGTAGTATGATACTGTAGCAGTCAGAAAGATTTGCTCTTTCCAGTTCATTTAAGATGATGCCAAGTGCTGTATCCGCCGTCTCAATGGCGTCAAGGTACTTCGTTGACATAAACCCTGACAAGTGTCCGGCAATATCGGTTCCTTCGAGATAAATAAAACAAAAGTCGGGACAGCAGGAATTCAGGCAACCAGCGGCAGCCTGTGCCACCTTGAGATCAATATTTTCTTTAGAACCGCTGTTAATAAAATGTGAGTGATCCAGAGAACCGGGCGCTGAAAGATTTCTTAAGTACTCCCAGGAGTAAAAAGCCGCGGTCTTTTTGCCGAAATCTCTTGCCACATCTATGATGCTTCTTGCTGTGGATGACGGGTTGGGAGATCCGGTATTGGCAAGCACATTATGCGCTATCGGCGGCAGAGATGTGAAGATGCTGAAATGGGCAGGCAGAGTAATGGAAGGGGTCACGGTCCGGGCGTTCAAGGTGTGTGCGCCGTTTTCGATCATATAATCAATGTTTGGCGTTTTTGCCTGCTCCAACCCGTCTGAACGGCATCCATCAATAATCACCAGAATGGTTTTATTCAATTTCTTCCCTCCTTAAATTTAAATGGTTTAGGCAACAACTTGTTTTTTGCACTCAACCGCATCAATATTTGGTTTTTATGAGGGGAAAGTTAATTTTTTGTAAATAAGGGCTCGTAAAAAATAAATTGGTAATTTGGGCGCCCAAATTTGCCGCAGATTTAATCAATCTGATTGAGCAATAATTTTTTTTTACAAAGGTATTATTTTAGAATATTTTCCTTTTTAATGTATTTTAATGCACTATCTTTCCTAAAAGATAAAATAGAGTCTTGAGAAAAGAATGAGGGAATTGAACAAAATCAAAGGAGGTCGGTATGCCCAAGATTCCGCGTGTGATGAGTACCCAGCATCCTGACAATGTTCGTCTGCCCTTTTTTGCGGAAAGCACGGACATGTCAGGTGAAGATGAAATAAAAGAGGTTTATTATGCCTTTTCCCATCTGGGCTGTGATGAGCAGATGTGGGACTGTGAGGGCAAGGAGGCAGATTCATTTGTAGTAAGAAAACTCCTCACCAGATACAAACATTTCTTTAAAGAAAAGAGACTGGGCCAAGATGTCTTTATTACCTTGAGAGTTCCAAATCCTACTGTGGAAAAGGCTGAGGCCAAGATCCTTATTGAAACTCTGGAAGAAATTCCCCGGTCTTTTGATTCGGCCAGGCTTTTTTACAATGAGGATATCCCTCCTATCTTTGAAGTAATCCTTCCCATGACTGCTACCTCACAGTGTTTGAACAGAATCTACTATTATTACAAGGATTTCGTTGTCGGAAAACAGAATCTTCCATTCTATCCGGGAGATATTACTATTGCTGACTGGGTGGGGAAATTCAAGCCCGAGACCATACAGGTTATTCCCCTGTTTGAAGATCGGGAGCATATCCTGGAATGTGATCAGATTTTAAGGGAGTATCTGCAAAACAAAAAAGTCCAATATCAGAGAGTCTTTCTGGCCAGGTCGGATCCTGCCATGAATTACGGCATGGTCAGCACAGTTCTCTGTAACAAAATAGCCCTGCAAAGGCTCCGCCGCCTTTCTCAGGAATTGGAGATAGAGATTTATCCGATACTTGGAGTCGGTTCCGCTCCTTTTCGAGGAAATCTCAAGCCGGGGAATGAAGACAGGGTTCTATTTGAATATCCTGATGTCCAGACCTACACCGTGCAATCGGCCTTTAAATATGATTATCCCGTGGATTTGACCATTAAAGCCATTGAAAAACTTAGAGCATCTCCAAGGCGAAGAGGCTGGGATGTTGATGAAAAGCGCTGTATCAGTATTATTGACAAGGTATCAACTGAATACAGAAGGCAGGTTGAAGCCCTGGCTCCTTTGATCAATCAGGTGGCGGGATATATGCCGAAAAGAAGAATGCGCAAGCTTCATGTCGGGCTTTTTGGCTATTCCAGAAGTATGGGGGATGTTGTTCTCCCCAGAGCCATAGGCTTTTGTGCAGCATGTTATTCCATAGGCATTCCTCCGCAGATATTAGGCCTGAATGCCCTGGAACCGGATGATCTGGCCTATCTGAAAGAGGCCTACATATATTTTGACGAAGATGTCGGCGATGGACTCTCCTATTTTAATGAAGAGGTATTTACCATCCTTCCCGACAATATCAAGAGTTCGCTTTGTCTGGATGCTTTTGACTTTAAAGTCAATTACGAACATAAAAAGGTTACCAGCCGGATTATCAAGGCATTAAAAGAAAATCACCTTACCGATCTTCAATCCATGATTGAGGAGGCAGCCTATTTGAGAAGGTTTTTAGGCTGACCTGAACATTCTGAAGATAGAACGGAGACAGGTTTAGGAGTAGCTTTGCCCATAATATTATTGGAGGAACCGCCTAAATGAGAGTGCTATTTGTAACAGACTTGCATGGAAGCAAGTGGAAATATAAACGGCTATTTAAAGTAGCAAAAGACTTTAAAGCAAATGTAATTATCAATGGCGGGGATATGTTGCCCAAGAACAATGATCTGTTCAAACAAGGCGAATTCATTACTGACTACCTTGACAATCACTTCGCACTATTTAACTCTGCCGGGATTTATTATCTCTGCTGTCTGGGAAACGATGACCTTGGAATCTTCGATCAACTCTTTGAGGAAATTTGTAATAAGTATTCCTTCGTAGTCTGCCTGGCTCAACGCAAATTTGAAATCGGAGGTTACGAATTCATAGGCATGAACTGGGTAGTTGATTATCCATTCCGTCTCAAAGACAGATGCAGAATGGATACGGATGATTATATATTCCAGGAGCAGTTCGGAAAAGGACTGTTATCTACACCGGATGGATGGCAAGAAATAGATGACTGGTTTGTCCATGCAAAAATACTTCCAACGATAGAGGAGGAACTTGATCGCCTGGTACACCCTAAGGATATGGCAAAGAGCGTGTATGTAATCCACATGCCCCCATATAAACTGGGATTGGATAAATGTTATCGCGGTGCAGAAGTAGGGTCAAAGGCAATTTACAACTTTTTGGAGAAATATCAGCCAAAGCTTTCGCTCCACGGTCATATCCATGAGTCTTCTGAAGTCTCAGGACGATGGTATGCAAAACTTGGCAGTACTATATGCATTCAACCCGGGCAGCTTAATGAGTTCACCTATGTTACGATTGACCTGTCTGCTATGAAGTTTGATAGAATCAAGGAGCAATACGTTACACTAAAAAATTCAGGAATTGTGAATTGAGGAATTAAAGGAACTTTCACTGGAAAAGATTCAGCGGCAATTCTAATTATGGAAATTGTCCTTATTTTACAGGCCAATATGGGATGTTTGCATGATGGTTACAGAAATGAATGGGTCTGTTTAACCCCCTAAAATAGTCATATTTTCTGATTTTAGCTGAAAAAATTAGATATTTTAAGCGCAAATAAAATTTTTAACCTATTGAATTTCCAACTTATTTTTTCATAGTTAGAATTGCTGCCCTCAAGCCGGATAAGTGCAGAAATGCGGCATTTTTAACACGATTATCCACAAGATATCAAGGTATGTAACAGAAATTTAACACAGCCGTAATAATCCTGTAACATTAATGTGGGTTAAGAAATTGTATTAAAAATCAGCAATCAAAAAGAGGAGGTAGGCTGTGAAAAAAATTGTGATTAAAACCAACCGGCCAGAGCCTGATCGTAATTTGCTTGCATCGCTCAATACGTTGTTTCCTGAATGTGAGATCCAGATTGTTTTCAAGGAAGTTGGGACTTTTGATAAGCGTCAGGCAGGTGGGCGGTCAGGCATATATTCCGAATGTGTCTGCACTGGAGACCACGACTAAAGGAGTGCTTGAGGTGCTGGAACAGCCGGCTCCTTCCCTTCAGCTACTTTTTCTTTCTGACGAATCTCTTCGGTAACCTTGGCAAGTTTGCTCTTGCAATGCTTTTTTCTTTTCTTGCGCCTTTTCCAGATCCATTCTATAGTGATAAAATTTCACGTTTAATGACCAACCTTAAACTGGCAAAAGATGACAAACTTACATCAGCCGGAGCTCTGATGTTTAGCAAAAACTGTGAAATTTTACAGACTAATAACATTACGGGCAATATAGCACAGCAGTATAAAAAATTCTGATTATAACGGATTTGGGGGAGGCGCTTGAGTGCTTAAAGATATTGGTGGATTAAAATTATGAGCAATAAAAAAAAGCCGGGGAAAAACGCTGTTTTAACGCGTTTCCCCGGCAGTCCGGTTTTAATGAAAGCCGGCCTTATGATCAAGGCGGCATTTCAAAAAAAAGATTAATTATTTGGCATCCTTCATAACAGCCTAAAAGTAGTTTACACTTTTTATCGTTCGCTCAACCCAACCTACGATGAATTCCTTAAATGGTGTCTAATAAGTTGCTTGGTTATCATGCTCCGGCTTCACCGGATTTCACTTGTTTTCCTGCAAAAAGGCATGAGTGGAGGGGGGAAGGCATGTTTTTTAACTGCCCCAATAGCTATAATCAGCTTTACAATTATCAATCTTTTTGCTAAATTAACGCATAAGAAGTAAGGAAAATTCAAAAAAGTGATCTCAGAACAATTTCCAGTCAACCTCAAAGAGGTAGTGGAATTCTTAATTTTGAAGCATGGGGAAAAAATACGAGAGAATCAATTATAGAAAATGAAATAAAACAACAGGAGCAGATAAAACTGCCGCAGGATTTTCAGACTCTTATCGCCGGTTTTTTCCCTAATACAAAATATTTTGACAGCCGGTTTGATCTTTTACAGGTTCAAATTGATGAATCAAGAAGAAACCAGGAACAGATCAAGGAGCAACTTAGAGATTTTAAAGGCGATACTGATAAATGCTTTGATCAGGTGGATCACAGGTTTCAGCGGCTTGAAGACAAAATAGACAATCTGATTGAACGTATTGATGTCAAGATTGATAGAGGTTTAAAAGAAAACCGGAATATGACTGTAAGGCTTTTCACATTTGCGCTTTCTTTCTCT
>DAOWEW010000001.1 GCA_030638305.1 Desulfobacteraceae bacterium | reverse complement strand
GAACATGACTGGGGTTTGATCATTTACGACGAGGTTCATCTCCTTCCTGCTCCTGTATTCCGGGCAACAACTTCCATTCAGGCCAGACGACGGCTGGGACTCACAGCAACCCTTGTGCGGGAAGACGGCAAGGAAGACGATGTATTTGCCCTGATCGGACCAAAACGATATGATGTTCCATGGAAAACCCTGGAAAGCAAAGGCTTTATTGCAGAGGCAATCTGCATAGAGTACAGACTTTTACTGCCTCCAAAGGAAGAACTCAAGTATGCCCATGCCTCAAAGAGGCAACGCTTTCGTATCGCCGCTGAGAATTCCAAAAAACTTGCGCTGGTTGAAGAACTGATTTGCAATCACGCAGATGACAGCATTCTTGTTATAGGCCAGTACATTGCGCAGGTAGAAGAAATCGCCAAAAAACTAAATATGCCGATTATCACAGGCAAAACAAAGCATGAGGAACGTAAAAAATTATATGCGGATTTCAGAAAAGGGCAGATCAAGATCTTGGTTGTCTCAAAAGTAGCCAACTTTGCCGTGGATCTTCCTGATGCAAACGTGATGATTCAGGTCTCCGGCGCCTTTGGATCACGCCAGGAAGAGGCGCAGCGATTAGGTCGCATCCTCCGACCCAAAAAACGAGCTTCTTATTTCTACACCCTTGTATCAAAAGGCACCGACGAACAGAATTTTGCCGTTAACCGCCAGCTTTTTCTCGTTGAACAGGGTTATAAGTATCAAATTCGCTATTATTAGGACATGTTTCCACAACAGCTTCCCGGGCCCGCACATCCAGCCTCTCCAGGAGAAGAACCACAACAAGAAGTATCTCCGGGCCCAGGCACACTGTGATGTGATGCCCCTGAAAACGATGAATGAGCTGCAAGTAATTTTTTCAGATTATAACTTCCGCATGACTGGCACTTTGGTTTATCCTCTGAATCAGTAGTAAGTATTTCACTGGACTTTCCGCAGTCCAGACAAAGAAAATCAAATAACGGCATAGCTTTTCTCCCTATAAAAATTATGTTTACACCAAAGGTACACTACTTGTTTTTTGCCCTACTTTTTTTTTAAGCCACTCAATCCAGGGGCCAAGTCCATTTTTTGTTTTTGCTGATATTTCAAATACCGGCATGCCGGGATGTATCTGCAAAATATTCTTTATCGCTTCTGTTTTGTCGTAATCCAGATATGGAAGCAGATCTGTTTTGTTTAATAGCGCTGCGTCACATACACGAAACATAAGGGGATATTTTACCGGTTTATCTTCCCCTTCTGTCACGCTTAATACCACCACCCGTGCATCCTCGCCTATATCAAATTCTGCCGGGCATACCAGGTTCCCGACATTTTCCACTATCAACAGATCAACGGAATCAAGGTCGATGTTTTCTATTGCTTTTCTTATTACATGTGCTGCGAGATGACAGCCTCCACCAAACTGGTCGGTATTTATTTGAACTGCGGGTATTCCTGCATTGGCAAGGCGGTTAGCATCATTGCTGGTGCAAACATCTCCCACAATAACAGCGCATTTTATTTCAGGCATTAAAGAAGACAGAGTCTTTTCAAGGATAGAGGTTTTCCCGGAGCCCGGTGAACTCATTATGTTAATGACCGATACTTTTTTTTCAACAAAAATTTTCCTGTTTTGCTCTGCCATTGTATTGTTTGCATCCAGAACGTTTTGAATAGCTTTAATTTCCATGATATATTCCTACCTAAATTTCTTGCGGTTTAGTATTTGTCTTCCAGCTCAATTGAAGTTATATTCAGTTCCCTGCCTGAAAGAATTTCAATTGAGCCGCTTTTGCATTTTTTACATATAAAACTCGGCTCGTTAATGGTCCACTCAATTTTGCATTCATTGCATCTTGCCGAAATGGGAACTACTTCAATATTCAGATCTGCACCGGCAAGTGGGGTATCTATGGACAAAATTTCAAAACAGAACATAAGGCTGTCAGGCACAACCGAAGATAGCTTACCAACTTTCAGGTTAACCCTTTCAACAGGGATATCCTCCATGCCGTCCGGAATTAAAGACGTGGCAATTTCAATTATCTGTTTTGCAATCCCCATTTCATGCATAATTCCTCTTACATAGGTTTCAGCATATTCTCGGCAATTGTTCTCCTGTGAGCATATCCACTATCCTGGTTCCTCCAATACGGGTTTGCATGAAAACCTTATGTGAATTATCTTCAACAACCTCTCCAATTATACATGCTTCTTTACCAAACTTGTCCTGTTTTATTACATCAAGTACTTTTTCTGCATGCTCAGGAGGTACAAAAGCAAGAAGCTTTCCTTCATTCGCAATATAAACAGGATCAAAACCAAGAAGTTCACAGATTGCAGCGGTCTCATCTTTAACAGGTATTTTTTCTTCGTAAATTTTTATTCCGATTCCGGATTCTATCGCTATTTCATTAAGAGCAGTGCCGATGCCGCCTCTGGTCGGATCCCTGAGAACATGGATATTATTACATACGGAAAGCATGTTTTTAACCATATAATTTAAAGGCGCTGTATCGCTTACAACAGATGAATCAAATGCAATCCCTTGTCTTTGTGTTAAAATTGCAATGCCATGATCGGCAATGCTCCCGCTTAGTATAATTTTATCACCCGGGCGCGCTCTGTGACTGGAAATATTCACATGTTTCGGTATTATACCTATTCCTGATGTGTTAATAAAAATCTTGTCAGCCGCACCTCTGGGAACTACTTTAGTATCTCCGGTAACAACTTGTACTCCCGCTTTTTCTGCAGCAATACTCATCTCTTTAAGAATTGTTTTTAGATCCGATAGCGGAAACCCTTCTTCAATAATCAGCCCCGTGCTTAGGAAAAGCGGAGTAGCACCACACATGGCAATATCGTTGACTGTACCGTTGATTGAAAGCGTCCCTATGTTGCCCCCAGGAAAAAATATCGGTTCAACCACATAACTGTCGGTTGAAAAGGCGAATCGCTTTTTTTCGATATCCAATATCGCTCCATCATTAAGCCGGGAAAGAATTGGATTGTCGAATAAAGGCAGTATGGTATCAACAATAAGTTTGTGTGATATCTTCCCTCCGCTTCCATGATCCAGAAGAATTTTATCTTCTTTCATAGTCGATATTTCCCTGTCTTTTTGTACAGGTGCAATTCTTGCTTAACCTGAGTGGCTGTTTCTTCAATGGATTTTCCAGCCGAAGAAATGATCGGAATATGATACTTCCTAAATATTTGTTCGGCCTGCTTAATTTCATTTGTGCAGGTAGTAAGTTTGGCATAGTTACTGCTTGGATAACGCTTTTCCCGAACATTGTGAAGACAATTAGGGGTAGTGGTAATACCCACTGCACGTTTCACATTGCGAAAAATGTTATCAGGCAACAGGTATTCGGAAAAAAACTCATCGGTAAGGGGGAAATTAGCCGTTTTCATGCCCATCTGGGAAGCCATATAAACCGATACAGGTGTTTTGCCGGCCCTGGAAACTCCGAGAAGAATGGCGTCAGCCATGTCATACTCCGAAGTATTAGTGCCGTCGTCGTGTTCCAGACAGTAGTGGATTGCCTCCACACGCCGGTGCATGTCCATACCGGTCACCTTGCGGCTGACCCCTGGAATCCTCAGCGCCTTAGTATCAAGACAGATTTCCAGTTTGTCCAGGAAAAGAACGTAAGCATCGAAAAACTCCACTTCAGGGACATTGAAAACAGCGATTGTTTCCTGGCTTATAATGGTGCTGAAAATGAGCGGCCTGCCTCCAGCGGAATGCTTCATGATATAGTTCATGATTTTTTGGGCGTCTGCCACCGTCGTGATAAAAGGAAAATTTTCCTCATGGAACTTGATTTCGGGAAACTGGCAGATAAGGGATTTGCCGATCTTGGTAACCAGAATGGCAGTGCCGTCTGAAATGTAGTAAACGTCTTTTGATGTCAGCATGGTCTTTTCCTCAGGAAATGTGGTCAAAAATTCGCCCTAACTTTCGATCAGAGAGCTTCCTGTCATCTGTTCAGGCTTATCAATATCCATGATATGAAGAATGGTAGGAGCAATATCTCCCAGAATGCCGTCTAATCTTAGTTTTATATTTTGTTGTTTATTTTGTTTATTATCATTGACCAGTATGAATGGAACGGGGTTGAGTGTATGGGCTGTATGTATATGTCCGTCTGCATCAATCATCTTTTCTGCATTTCCGTGATCAGCGGTAATTAATACTGTGCCTCCCTGTGCCTTGACCTGGGCAACAACGCGTTCCACACATTTATCAACCATCTCACATGCCTTGATTGCAGCCTCAAGAACGCCGGTGTGTCCCACCATATCCATATTGGCAAAGTTAAGAATTATCATATCGTAATTTTTTGATTGCAAACGGGAAATAACTTCTTCGGTTACTTCAAAAGCGCTCATCTCCGGTTTTAGATCATAGGTCGGAACCTCGCGCGGAGATGGGATTAAACATCTGTCTTCAAGCTGAAAGGCCTTTTCTTCACCACCATTAAAAAAGTATGTTACATGAGCATATTTTTCCGTTTCCGCTATCCGTAGCTGTTTTAAGCCCTTTTTACTTATAACTTCACCAAGTATTTCATCCATATGAACGGGAGGAAAAGCAACTGGAAGTGGAAAGTTTTCATCGTAAATCGTCATGCATACAAAATCACAAATCTCAGGATATGCATTTCTGTTAAAAAAAGTAAATTTTGGATCCGTAAATACCTGTGCAAGCTGCCTTGCACGATCTGCCCGAAAATTAAAAAAAATGACGCCATCGCCATCCTGAACAGTTCTGAGCGGCTTCCCGTGCTCATCCGTAATAACAACCGGTTGTATGAATTCATCAGTTTCATCGCGGTTGTATGCATTTTGTACCGCTTCTACAGGATTCGTTTCTTTAACACCTTCACCAAGCGTATAGAGACGATAGGCCTTTTCAACACGGTCCCATCTTTTATCGCGATCCATTGCATAATATCGACCGCAAATACTAACGATACTCCCAAAGCCAATTTCATTTATATAATTTTGTAAGCTTTTGATGTAATCAGTCCCGCTGTCAGGAGAAGTATCCCGGCCATCAAGGATAGCATGAACGTAAACATCTTTAAGTTCTTCTTTTTTTGCCATATCCAGTAAAGCCAGTAAATGACTGAGATGGCTGTGCACACCGCCATCTGAAACAAGTCCCATCAAATGTAATGCAGAATCATTTGCTTTAACTTTTGATATTACAGACTTTAAAACATTATTTTCAAAAAATTCTCCGCATTTTATTGATTTATTTATTTTTAAAAGAGCCTGATATACTACCCTGCCGGCTCCGATATTAAGATGCCCGACCTCGGAATTTCCCATAATTCCTACTGGAAGTCCTACAGCTTCCCCTGAACATAAAAGGCTGGTGTGGGGATATGCATTCTCAAGGCTATCAAGATAAGGAGTTTTGGCCAGCTTGACAGCGTTGCCTTTGGTCTCAGCACTGATTCCCCATCCATCCAGAATAATCAGCATGCAAAATTTTGTATCATTCATTATAAAGCTCCAAAATCAGAAATTTTTTTCGCGTCAGCCCAGCGGCCTTCGAGGTCATATAAGGTGCGCACCGCTTCATAAAAAATATGAATAACAACATGTCCATAATCCATAACAACCCAGTGTCCTTCTTTTTGACCCTCAACGCCAAGTGGTTTTATTCCATTTTTTTTCAGATCTATTTGAATAGATTCAACAACGGCTCTAACCTGACGATTCGACTGTCCACTGCAAATTATAAAATAATCTGCAATAGAAGTCAGCTCACGAACATCTAAAGCAACTATATCTATAAGCTTGTTATTCAAAACTGCTTCAATATAAACATCAAGAGAAGAGCCCTGTTTATGAATCATGTATAAAGTCCTTTGCTGATTATAAAGTCTTCTACTTTTTTGGGAACAAAAAGTTTAATGGGGCTGCCTTTTTTGATAAGATTGCGAATTTGAGTTGATGAAATATCAAGTGAATCTATATCAACAAAAAAAATTGTCTGTTTTTCGTCATGAACAAAACATGACCGGGAAATGGAAAATTTATAGGCATCGGATATTTTTTCCTTAATATAATTTCCGAGAACTTTCCATTTCAACACTTCCTCAGTATCCACACCTGTCGACCGTGTCATAACAATAAAAGCTGTAAGATAAAAAAGATCCGAACAGGATTTCCAGGTATCTATTTCAAGAAAGGCATCAATGCCAAGAATAAGGTAAAGTCCGGAATAATCGGGCAGAATGGATTTAAAGTGGTTAACGGTATCAATAGTATATGATGGACCCGAACGCTTTAGCTCAACATCGGAAATAATAACTGAATTTAAACGATCAGAATACTCTGAGACAGCAAGCCGAATCATCTCAAGGCGATATTTTGCATCAACCACTTCACCCGGCTCCTTATGCGGAGGAAGAGCTGCCGGAATCAGATAGCATTTATCCAGAGCAAAATGATTTTGCACTTCCTGAATAGCTCTGAGATGCCCTACGTGAATCGGATTAAAAGTCCCTCCAAACAGCCCTATGTGTTTCAAAAAACAAACCTCGCTTACGGTTCACAGTTCACGGTTAACCCTAATCCCTTACCTGTCCATCACCAAGAACCACAAATTTTGTTGTTGTCAGTTCATCAACACTCATAGGCCCAAAGGCATGCAATTTTGAAGTGCTTATGCCTATTTCCGCTCCAAGTCCAAGCTGACCTCCGTCATTAAAACGAGTAGAAGCATTGACAATAACAACTGATGAATCCACTTCACGCACAAAACGTCTTGCCCTGTTATAATCTGAAGTCACGATTGCATCTGTATGGCTTGATCCATATCTTGCGATGTGTACAATAGCTTCTTTCATATCTTCCACAACTTTCACTGAAAGAACAAGGTCAAGAAATTCCGCAGGCCAGTCCTCTTCAACGGCATTTGCCGCCTCCGGCAAGATTCGACAGGTTTCGGGGCAACCTCTGATTTCAACACCTGCCTGAACAAAACGTTTTTCCATTGCAGGTAGAAAATTCTCGGATACGGATTTGTGGACAAGCATTGTTTCCATGGCATTGCAAACACCCGGACGCTGAACTTTTGAATTAAAACAAATATCTTCAGCCATTGCAAGATCCGCTCCCTCATCAACATATACATGGCATACGCCTTTGTAGTGTTTCAGCACCGGTATTTTCGAGTTCTCTACAACAAAACGTATCAGGCCTTCACCACCCCGGGGAATAATAAGATCAATAAATTCTTCCTGTTGCAAAAGAACGTTGACAGCCTCCCTGTCCCTTATAGGTACAACATGCACCGCTTCTTCAGGAAGACCGGATTCTTTGAGAGCATTGCTGATTATTGCAGATAGCGCCTGATTTGAATGAAGAGCTTCTGAACCTCCACGAAGTATCACTGCATTTCCAGCTTTCAAACACAGGCCTGCGGCATCTACAGTGACATTCGGTCTTGACTCATAGATAATACCAATAACTCCAAGAGGTATGCGCATGCGAGATATTTGCAATCCATTAGGTCGAAGCCACGTATTACTCATTGAACCAACCGGGTCAGGAATCTGTACGACTTCTCTGAGCCCGTCTGCCATGGATTTAATTGTTGAATCTTTTACAGTGAGCCGATCAATCATTGCATTTGAAAGCCCCATTTCCCTGGCGCGTAAAAGATCTTTTTCATTTTCTGTTTGTATATATGATGCCTCTTTCTCAATATTATCAGCCAGCCGCATAAGGACTTCATTTTTTTTATCCGAAGGGCATCTTGCCATTTCAATGGAAGCTGATCTCGCTGCTTTTGACATTTCAACAATTGTTGATTCAACAAACATCTGATTTCTCCTTAATCTGTGTTTTTGATACTAAGAGCCTATTTCAGTAGGCCATTCACACAGGATTCGTGCCCTTCCAACTGGCCTTTTTGGTCGTGATTAGTCGCCTACTGAAATAGGCTCTAAGGACGAATTACATGTAAGAGCAAATTTTGTACCTCTTTGTGGTACGATTTATATTGATAAACGGGTAAGGACAGTGGGTAATCAGTTCATAGCAACGTGGAAAATCGACACCGGTTAAAAATATCCGCTTAGAAAAAAAAGAGGAGGGGTTCAAATTCTCAATCGGGATAGCACAGAAGGAACGTGGACGAAATAACTTCCCCAACTATGCATCACAGCTTCAGGCCGCCTTTATTTGATCTCAAATCCCAAAAATTTTGAAATAGCTCGCTATTCCTTCAACTTTTGTGATCTGAGATCAAACAAATTCGACCCAAATCTGTGAGCCTACTTGGTGAAGTTAATTCGTCCACGTTCCTAAATCAGTGTTCCGTTACAATTTGAGTAACTATTGCGTAAACATCCCTGCGGTGTCCAATTGCATATACAATTGCTTCTTTATTCCGATTATCAATTTGATATATTGCCCGGTAGCGTTTCATTTTTAATGACCTGAAGTTAATTAGTTCGTCCCGTAATTCCTTTCCAAGATACGGATTTTTGTAAAGTTCTTTGAGTATTGATTTAAGTTGTTTTTTTACTGTTGGGTGCAAATTGTTGAACATTTGGCCGGCGGTAGGTGTTAATTTGACTCGGTACATTAAAGAATGTCCTCTAAGTCAACCAATGTTTTTTTTTCTTGCATGTCTTTTATTGAAGCCCGCATCTGTTTCATCATATCTTCGTCCGCCATGATTGATATAGTCTCGCGCATTGCCTCGTATTGTTCCATAGACATTATGACAGCTTTTGGTATGCCATTTTTAGTAATAGCTATTGTGTTATCCATGACGTCAATATTTCGTACCATATCAAGCAGCGTGGCTTTAGCTTTAGTGACGGCTATGTAACTGTCAATCTGCATGAATGTTCCCTTAAATTATTATTGTAATATTTGAAGTTATTATAATGATCATTGATTTATAAAATCAAGTGAATTCAACTTCAAGCTGTCGTTATTGCCAGATTATCTCTATGTATGACTTCATCGTAAGGCTTATCTCCAAGACATTCAATTATTTTGCCGGAATTAAGCCCCATTATCTTTCGTATATCGGAAGAACTGTAATTTACAAGACCTGTCCCCAAAATTTCATCATTGTTTTCTCTTCTGAATGCAACTGCCGCACCAACGCTGAATTTCCCTTCAACTCCTGCAATACCGCTTGGAAGAAGGCTCTTACCTCTTTTAAGAATAGCAGCCGCAGCTCCATCATCAATGATGATAGTTCCTTTAGGCTTTAATGTAAAAGCTATCCAGCATTTACGATTTGCCAGCTTTTCTTTTTTCGGAATAAAAAAAGT
>DAOWEW010000241.1 GCA_030638305.1 Desulfobacteraceae bacterium | reverse complement strand
CAATCTGCGCCGATCTCTTGCGCATAAAGGCTTCGCAAAAATCCTCAACATATCCACGGGTATGCTTGCGGTTTTTGCAAATCCTTATGCATCAAGATTTCAGCACATATCTTCGCAAAAAATCGCTCAACTTAGGTTTAAATAAGACTTAAAGACTTGACGTTAACAAGCATTTGATGTTACTAATAAATTATCAGCTTACACCGGTTATTGCAAACCGGTATGTAATAACCTTCTCATTTCTTAACATATGGAGATAACAATGAAAAAAACCAAATTGTTACTTGTTTGCACGCTTTTAGGTGTTTTTTTTGTCTCATATGCTTTTGCACATACACCCTTTTGTTCGTGTTTGGATAATGGGGATGAAACTATTCTTTGCGAGGGGGGATTTTTTGATGGTTCCTCGGCTGTCGGTGTAAGAATACAAGTGGTAGATGCCAGTGGAAAGATACTAATTGAAGGATATATGAATAAAAAAAGCGAATTCAAATTCAACAAGCCTTCAGGCGAATATACAGTCATTCTTGATGCAGGCTTTGAGCACACCGTGACAGTACCGGGCTCAGAGATTACGGAGTAGTAGTGAAAACAATATACCATCCCTATACACCATCAAGGCAGGACCCCGGTTTTTTGGAAAGAACGGCAACTGGTCGTGACAAGCTCTTGTCAGCCCTGATTGCCGGCATTGAACAAGAATCTCGACAACCTGAGCATCAGCTTTTGATCGGTCCTCGGGGTATCGGGAAGAGTCACATCATTGCATTACTTCTCCACAAGATAAAAAACTCCTCACGCTTAATGGCAAAATGGCTGCCTGTCTCTTTTCCTGAGGAGGCAGCAGGGATTATTACGCTTAGAGACTTCATGGAAAAGGTGACAAGGCTTTCCGGTGAAGAACTGGAAGATGAGGGATTATCTGATGATGCCCTGAAATTCAGGGAAATACTTGAGGTTACGGATGGAGAATCAAGTAACCGGGAGGCCGCAAATCAGATCAGGTCATTTCTGATTGACTGGACGGAGAAAAACCAGAGAAAAATTTTGATATTACTGGAAAATGCAGATCGAGTGATCGGAGATCGTATAACAAAAAGGCTTCCGGACGAAAAATGGCTGGCCGATCTTTTGATGAATGAAGATATATTCTATTTGATTGCCACCTCAGCCACCTTTTTTAAACAGACAACAGACGAAGATCATCCTCTCTACAAGCTCTTCCGGGTCGACGTAATTGATGAGTTGACTCTTGAGGAATCAACTGAACTGCTGATAAAGTGTGCCGCTGAGGAAGGACGCACCGCGCTTGCAAAGGAACTTAAGACAAGAACCAACAGGGCTCAAGCGATATACACACTTGCGGGAGGAAATCCCCGCTTGCTGATAATGCTCTACATTCTTATCCGGAATTCCGATGCAAATATAACAAACGTAGAAACCGGTTTTTTCAGTTTGCTGGAGGATTTAACACCCTATTTCCAATCATGCATGGCTCAGTTGACTGCCCAGGAAGAAAAAGTCCTGGTGGCTTTTGCAGAGGGACATGAATTCCTTGGACCTGAGGAAGTTAGCCGAAATATTCATATGCCGACCGATGAAGTGACAGCCCACCTGCAAAGACTCGAAACAACCGGTTTTGTCAAAAAGATAGAGGAATCAACCCGTTTTCCCTGTAAGGGGGATGAATTGACGCTATATCGGCTTTCTGCAACCAACTTCCGTTACTGGTATCAGATGAATTCAGAGCATAACAGAGAAATGAGTGAGATATTCATCCGATTTCTCATTCTCTATTATACCTACCCTGAGATTGAGCAGATATATCTTTCCCGGAGTACAAAATTACTGGAAGGCAAAAAATCGTCTGCGATGGCAACAAACTCACGCAGAGAACTGCAGTATCTTGAGGTAGCGATGCGTTTGGCGAAAAAAGAGGAGATACAAACACTTTTAACCTCACTGGAAAAGGGACTCAAAAATAAGAGTCATGCTGATGGAATCAAACATCTCTATGAAGACTTATTAAAATCAATCCGCAATATTCTTCGATTCTGATATGCATACACAAATCGTAAAACCGGCAGGTACAAGTCGTGAGGGTCTGTATTTTGTTTTGATTGTTGCTGTAGTTATTGCAGTGGCAGGAATCTGCATTATGCACAGAACCAGAGTTGAACCTGAAAAAGTTTTGTTCGAGTACCAGATAAGTGGGTACAAAGATCTTAACAATTTCGAGCAGGGGACGTTTCTCGCCCTTTATACAGCGGCCATGGAGATTGATGCCGGCCACGACAATAATGAGGGAACGTGGCCCTCGGTAAGAGATCTGCAAGAACAATTTATGCCTCCATTTGCTCATGATCGTGCATGGATCATGAGTGGAAAGCTTATCTGGACACAAAAAATATTAAACGCAGATATGATACATGCAACAGCGTATCTTGGAAAACCGTCCATTTCTGATATCTCGGGTTCTGACATTTCGGGCTCTTTTTTGCTTGTTCTTCTGCATGACCACAGCACAGAAGGAGACTACCAGATCGGGGAACCGGAACATGATGAGGGGCCATTTAAGATATGGTATTCTGATGAAACCGCTGTAGGTTTCCCGGAAAGGTTGAGCGTGCGCAGTCTGGCAATAATGGGATGGAAAGAGGTTATTCCGTATACAGGTGACGATGAGATGAAACGAATAAAAGGATAGAGAATAAAGGATGGAACTATGCAAAGACTATTGTTAATCATGTTATTAATGCTCGCTATAATTTCAGGTGGAACTAATCCTGCAATTGCGGGGAAAAAAATCTGTATAGGAATTACTTTGCATCCATATTACAGCTTTGTGAAAAATATAGTGGGCGATAAGGCAGATGTGATGCCGCTGATAGGGGCCGGATTCAACCCTCACAGCTACGAGCCTAAGCCGAATGACATAAAAAAGGTAATGAAAATGGATGCAATCGTGATAAACGGAGTGGGTCACGATGAATTTGTCTTTGAGATTATTGAGGCCGCCAGGATGAAGGACAAACTTGATATTATCTACGCAAATAAGGCGGTTGCCCTCATTCCCATACCAGGAACGGATCCCGCAGACAGGATAGTCGATTCTCACACTTTTGTTTCCATAACCACCTCAATACAACAAATATATAATATTTGCGACGAATTGACAAAGCTTGATCCGGAAAACGCTCAAACCTATCGGGAAAATACCCGCAACTATGCATTAAAGCTGCGCCGGATGAAAGCTGAGTATATGAAAAGGGTGGTTGATATTCCTGATATTGATTTTCGCTGTGCCACTATTCATGGCGGCTACAGCTACCTTTTGCAGGAATTCGGCCTGGAAGTTACAGCAGTAATAGAACCGGGACACGGATTAAAACCGACTGCCAGTCAGTTGCGGACTACTATTGATCTCATTGAGGAATCAGGCGTGGATGTAGTTTTTTCTGAGATGCACTTTCCTGATAAATATGTGGACACAATCAAGGAAGCTACCGGTGTAAGGCTTTACTCATTTTCTCATATCACCGGAGGGGATTATACCATCGAAAAATTTGAAGAAGAGATGAAATTCAACCTTGACATTTTGACCATTGCCTTGATGGAGGCTTGCAGGCAACTTGATGCCGGGGATACGGCTGGAAAAAAGAAAGAGATGTGAGAAATGCTTACAAAAAATGAGGATCAGCCTCGCGGTCCGTCTATATGTTTTGATATGGTCGGTCTCTGCCTGAGCAATATCACTATCCTGCAAAATGTAAGCTTTACCGTGAAGGCAGGAGAAATACATTGCCTTATCGGGCCGAACGGCGGAGGAAAAACCAGCCTTATCCTTTCACTGCTCGGGCAAATGCCTCATACCGGCCGCATCGCGATCAATTGGACAGATGGAACAACGATCGGATATGTACCCCAGATGCTTGATTTTGATCGGACACTTCCGATTACGGTAAACAACTTCATGACAATGATTTGCCAGAATATGCCTGCATTTATTCGTACAGGAAAAAAATATAAAGATATCATAAACAATGCCCTTCGGCTGGTCAGTATGGATACCAGAGGAGAGCGGAGACTGGGAGAGTTATCAGGAGGTGAGATGCAACGGGTTTTATTTGCCCAGGCTTTGATTCCGTTTCCAAACCTCTTGATTCTTGATGAACCCGGAGTCGGGATAGACAGTGTCGGAGCAAGGGTCATTGAGGAAATCATCCTTGTTTTGAAAAAACAGAAAGTTACTATGATCTGGATAAATCACGACTTGAAGCAGGTCAGACAGATGTCCGATGCTGTTACGTGTATTCATAAACAGGTACTTTTCTCAGGAAGTCCGAATGAAGTCCTGACTACGGAAAGAGTCTTTCAGGCCTTTAGTGCGACCAGCTCTATCTGAAGACTGGAATTCATAAAAAAGAATCAAAAAAGGTGGTTAGTATCTACAATTCTATAATGCCGGTTGTGCAGAGCCTGGCAGAGTCAGGCTGGCTGCCGGAGTCGCTCAAATACGCATTTGTGTTCAATTCTCTTGTAGCTGCCATTGTGCTGGGGCCGGTGCTCGGCGGTATCGGCACACTGGTTGTTACAAAAAGACTTGCTTTCTTTTCCCAGGCGATCGGAAATGCAGCGCTTACAGGTGTTGCTATCGGAATCATGCTGGGAGAGCCATATACATCTCCATATGTTTCATTGTTCAGCTTCTGCATCATTTTTGGAATGGCTATGGTATTTACCAAAAATAGAACAAAGATGACTACTGACACTCTGATTGCCGTATTTCTTTGTATCTCATTGGCAATAGGTGCCTGTATCCTGCTCTATGTGACTGCCAAGGTAAATGTTCACGTCCTGGATAATGTCCTTTTTGGCTCGATCCTCACTGTAAACGAGCTTGATCTGAATGTTCTGTTTGTAATTTCTTTTATCTGCATATTCTTTGGGCTGCACTTTTATAACCGGATGGTTCTTTCCAGTTTTAATCCCAATCTTGCCCGCGTGCGAGGGATAAAGGTAATCTTTCTCGACTATCTCTTTATCCTCATGGTTACCATAATCACTGTAGCATCAGTCAAAATTATCGGAGCTATCCTGGTGGAAGCGCTGCTTGTCATACCCGCGGCCTCAGCCCGCAACTTGAGCAGGTCAATGAGAAGTTTTTTCTTCTATAGCGCTGCCTTTTCCACATTGAGCTGTGTTATAGGAATTGTTGTCCCGATGGAATTGGAAATACCGGTTCCATCAGGTGGAGCCATTATACTGGTTGCAGCCTTTTTCTTTGCTGCCACAACTGCAATAAAGCGGTTGAGACAGGCATAGCCAGTGCCTGGAAAAATACGATTCAGCTTGAGTGGTCAGGAACTGGGATTTCAAAGTGTTTCCTTTTGAAAAATCTTGAGGAGAATATCATGAAGATTGAAAGATTGTTTTTTGTAGGAATTGTTTTAGTTGTTTGTCTGTTAACGGCAAGTTCGGCCTGGGGTCACAAGGTGCATGTATTTGCCTGGGTAGAAAAAGATACAGTGTATACCGAAAGCTACTTTTCAGACGGAAACAAAGTTGTTAATGCTCAAATACAAGTCTTTGATAACCACGAAAAGTTAATCATGTCCGGTACAACCGATAAAAAAGGCACATTCTCTTTTAAATTACCGACGTGCACGACCTTGAGAATAGTTCTCAACGCATCGGAAGGTCATAATGCAGAGTTCGATCTCGCGGTTGACCAGGCTGAAATTCGACAACCGGCAACCCCTGAACCCCTGAACCTCTGAACCCTGAACCTTGAAAGGAGATATAAATTGAAACAGGTTGGTATTGTTCTTTCTTTGTTTGTTTTTAATATATTTGTCCTTTTTGGAACATCAGGCTATGCAGCTCAAAAGAACCCGCTTGTGCTGACCTGCCTTCAGTCTACTTATTCCTTTGCAAGTATCCTGACCAAAGACACATCAATAAAAGTCAATAACCTGGGTCCGGCCGGATATCCCATGGGAAGACTTGGACGCTATTTCAAAAAGCATGAAAAAGAAGTTAAAGATTATGCTGCAAGGGCTGATGCGGTTATTACGATCAGGAGTGTATGGAAACATGATCCACTTTATATCTATACAAGAAAATGGAATATCAGGATTATTGAAATAGATGCATCTATGCCGTTTGATCCTGCTCTTACAGGTGTTTCCATTCTTGAAGTTCCTGATAGCGGCCCTCTTTTGCCGGGCACACAAACAGGTAAATCTCTCCGTAAAAAGCATCAAAACATCTCTCCTTATATCTGGCTCAGCCTTTCAAATGCCTCAAAGATGCTCAGCATCATTGCCGGCGATTTGAAACGCCTCAGCCCAAAAGATGCCGCGATGATTAACAAAAACCTGGCTACTTTCAAAAAAGAGCTTTTCAGGCTCAGGCTTAAATATGAAAACATATTTGCAGAACTGGAATCGCTCGAAGTATTTGGCCTGACAGATGTCTTTCCCTACTTGACAAACAACCTGAACCTCCATGTGACAGGCTATTTCTTAAAAGATGATTTCTACTGGACAAAGGAAGATATATCCAATCTGAAGACAAGACTTCAACAAGACAAGATTAAAGTTGTAATTCACAAATGCGAACCAAAGCCTGAAATAATCCGGGCTGTAAAGGATGCCGGAGCAAAACTGGTAGTACTCAATTCGATGGATCCGGCTTCAAACAAGGAAGGCAGGAT
>DAOWEW010000116.1 GCA_030638305.1 Desulfobacteraceae bacterium | reverse complement strand
TTTCTTCGAGACCTACCTTCCATACTTTCTCTTCTTTATATAGATTTAATATGGCCGGCCTTTCCGATTTTTTGTGGTGGATAATTATTGCTGCTTTTTGGTTTTTGGTAATACCCATTTCCCATCTGCTGTGTTCTAAAATCATATCTGGATCAAATTCAGCGAGATAACTATCCCAGTAGGCCTTTGAAAGTAGCCCTCCAATGCCAAAATCCGAGTTTATCTGTTCCTTTAAATATTTAATATTTGCTTTAGCCGATGCTTTCTGTACATTTTTAACAATAGCTTTTTTTGATTTTATTGTAAGAAATTTCCATATAGCAGGATAATCCTTCCCCTTCATCGCTTTAAAAAGGGATTCTGCAGAAAAAAGGATGTTATTTATCTCGCTACTGGAGTTTTCGGAAGAGACAACTGAAACAAAATGGAATGTCAGCCCTGCAATAAGGCAAATGGCAACAAAATTTTTCATAAATGATTTTAACCACGTTAAAAACAACAATAATTTCTCACAGAGAACACAGTAATTCAGGAGCAAGCCGATCGTGTCGGCGGAACAAAACGGCAACACGGTTGCCTTGCTCCGGAATGAAAGCTGTATCTATCTGTTAGTGATGATGTGTTGTAGTTACACCATCATCATCATCTACAGCCTCTGCAACAACTACCGCCGCTACCGCCGCTACCGCTACCGCTGCTGCCACTGTGCCCGCAGTAATACCGGCTGCCGCTGCCGTACCTGCAATTGTTCCTGCTGCACCTGCTCCTGCTGCACCTGCTCCCGCTGCTGTGCCTGTCGCTGTACCTGTGCCTGCGCCCGCACCTGCTCCTGCAGTCGCTGCACCTTCTGCCGCACCAAAAACATTACATGGTACTGCAAAAGCAATAAGAAACAAAACACTCATGATGCCTGCATACTTTCTAAGTTTTTTCATGTTTCAGCCCTCCTGATTTAGCATAAGGAATAAGGATTTATACCCTAATTCGTTGATTTTGTTAAAAAAACACCAGTTTTTAGCAACACCCTTTTTAAGGTGTATTAATTTAATTTTTTCTTATCTTTGTCAAGATAAATTTTGGAATTTCTTCCTATAAATTCAAATAATGGATTAAAATGATCTATATCCTGTGCCACATCCCTTGTCCAGGGTGATATGCCAAACCTGTAGGAAGTTTTAGAATCGGAGCCCTTGAATAGTTTTAAGGGAATTGTAAACGCTATACCCTTATCATGATACCCCCTGTTATAAACATCGCTAAATATATCCGTATTTGTATCACTGTACCAGGCGGAAAGGATAATGCCATTGAAAAACTTCGATATGGTTATCCTTGTGCCCCGGTCACCTGCCAGAAATCTCCCGGTTTTGAGATCAATCGAAATTTCCTGCTCCGGAATATTCAGACGGACATTGAAAAATGCGGTTGTGTAATGTTCTTTTACGGGATTATCTTTAAGGCAGAATGGTTCGCCCGGTTCTCTTTTTTTTACAAAGCTGCCGCTAAGTCCAACCATAAACCTGCCGTCAAAAAGCGGCATGGCTATCTCCCCGTCAAGGCCGGCATACTGCACTTCCAGCAAACCGGCAGATGCTCTCATATAAACATCGTGTTTTGTTTTGTGTATCTGATCATACATCAATCTTTTCAGAGCAACATTTTTTTCCTGGTAAGATACAACATCAGACCTGACTGGTATGGATAAGGGTTTATTTGTTGTCGAAACCGTATTTACAGGGTAACCTTCGATTCCCGCAATAAAGGATGCTCCCTTCCACGGGTGAAAACCGGTCCATCCCGATAGACCGAGTCTGTATTTAAAAAATCCTGACGGATCGTTCAAAAATACACTGAATGACGGTTTTATGCCATAATCAAAATATTTTTTGTGTATCTTTTTGCCTCTTGGCGTCTTACTAATATCGGTATTGATTTCAGATAAATAGAAAAATTCATTCAGGGTTAATTTTTCGCAAAACAAATCAATTAGGTCTTCTTTTATTGTCACAAATTCAACAATCGGGATGCTGTTTGTTTTGAGGATAAGATGAATTTCACGAATGTTTTCCGGCGCCATTTCCGTAAGTATTGAAAGGGCAATACCAATCGCCCTTGTACTGTAATAATATTTGTCATTTTGAGCATCAACCCACAGCTCGTTTCCCCTTTCTTCAACCCCGATATCGCTGAATCCGGAAGCGTATAATGCCCTTACAATTCTATTGCGCAAAGGATCCGACCTGTAATCCCGGCGCTCTCTGTAGGGGTGATCGTAAACAGGAACAAATGGCTTTTTCATATCAAAAGCCACTAAGACATTGACGCCGAACTGATTCCCCCTCTGATAGCTCAGGTCAATTTCAGACCATTTAAACGGTTTCCACCGGAAACCGAAATTGAATTTGGAAGGAACAGAATCCTGAAAGTATTTTCTCCGGGCCGGATCATTCTGTTTGTGATACTTAATCGGACTATACTCAACCATAAAGGCATATTTTTCCGACGGAACGAATTGAATGCCGTAGAAAAACTGGGAATCAGACAACCAGCCATCTGTATCACTGAAAATCTCAAGTTTGATTCCCTTTGATTCTGAAGAAAGAGGTTTTTTGCCGAATCTTCCATTACCAAAACCTATCGTAAAGTCAAAGGGGTAAATTTGCTTGCTCGCTACTATATACTGTGACGCATACAGTCGAGTGCCATGAGGATCCATAATGCCTATGGCAATGGCAGGTGTGTATTTGCCTTCCTCACAGAATCGGTATTTTAGATTTATAGCCTTGTCTTTGGTATCTCCATAATCGGCCGTTAATGCCGGTATTCCTGTTACCTTCGTTATTCTGCCGTCTATCTCCAGCCCTTTTATGGGACTGACAGCTCCATAATAGTGCCAGTAGGGATCTATATAGCTGATTCCTGACCTGTATTCGCCCTCCCTCATTATCCGGGCGGTCGGTATTTCCATGAGTCCCGTACCGCCCCAGTTTGCAGAATAAGTGAAAGGCTCATCACCTGAAAAGGATCGTGGCATGTATAAAAAGAATGTAAAAAAAAGAATGGATACAAAAAAGGCAACTATTTTAAGGCGCAAATTATGGCATCCTCCGGTTAGTGCTCAACAGGTAACGGTCCTAATCCACCGATCCCTTGCACCTTAGAACATGTTTGTCGTAATGGCTGCAACCACTGCCATTTGCATAAGAATCTGCGTAACATCCTTAATCTCTCTCATCCAGGCAATACGGCTGACTTCTTCGGGTACGATTATAGTATCGCCAGGTTCAAGCTCTTTGACTTTTTCGCCAAACACCGTTATCTCCCATCTTGATTTAAAGGGATTCCAACTGATGGATTTTTTGATCTTCCTGGCGCTGCCGTCAACCTTCAGGACAAACACGTTGCCTTCATCGGCATATTCCGAATAACCCCCGGTCATTGCGATATAGTCCTGATACTTCAGATCATCAGAATATATATAACTGCCGTGGGACATGACAGCTCCCATTACATTAACTACATCGTTTTTTGTGGGAATTGTCAGGCTGTCCCCATCTTCAAGCATAATATCGTAATCACTTCCCTTTAACAATCTTGCATGGGCCAGTTTGATCGTCATTCTGCCTGTCGCCTTCAGAGCATACAGTGACTCTATAAATTTCTGTTTCTGTTCCAGTTCCACCTTTTTCGACTCAATCTCCTCTTTGGACACGGCTGTGGCCAACTGCGCAGACCCCTGGGACATTACCTCCCTTTCCATCCGCTTTGCCATTTCATTAAGGCTTGTTTGCTGAAGTGCCCTTACACTTTCCCTTGTAAATGCAGCCCCTCTCAAATACGCTTCATCCGTGTAACCCCCTGCTCTTGCAATGAGCGATGTAAGCCTTTCACCCTTTTTGATAACATATCTTCCGGGAAATCTTAATTCTCCCAGGACAGATACATATTTTGCTTCATGCCAGTCGGGTATACGCTTGACATGCAATCTATCATTGGGCATTAACCTCACATTATGGACAGGGTCTTCCTTCATGGCCTTTCCAAGATTGATAGTTTTCCTCTCCATTTTTGAAATCTGTCGATCCTTAACGATCAGAGATGTAAGCTCCGCCTCATCTACATAGGCAGACTCAAGGATATTGCCGGCTTTAAATACAAGGTCATTTACGGTCATTCCTTCCGTGTACTGATATTTTCCCGGATTTTTTACATCGCCGTTGATGTCAACATGCTTTTTGTTGACCTTCTCCCATATGGAGTGGATAATGATACTGTCCTGATCCTGAAGAAGAAAATTTTCTTCCCGATCATCTGCCATTGCCTTTGCAACATTAAAATAGATTGTACTAAACTCCTTTTCCTTATTTACTCTGATTATTTCACCCTTTTTTTGATAAGCATCCCGCGTCAAATCTCCCGCGACCAACACGGCATCCTTGACGCGCATGCCTTTGTCACAGAAATACAACTCAGGTTTTCTCACCTCACCGGCAACCGATACATAAGGCTTGTTTTCAAATGTCCATTTGCTGAAGATGTGAATTTCGTCTCCCGACTGGAGGCGGATATTTTCTTTCATATTATGTTTGAGCAGCGCTTCTCCCAGATTAAACGGAACCAGTTCCACCGACATCTCCGGAGGATTATACCTTTTGAGCAGGGCATAGGGAAAATATGTCTCAGGTTTAAGATCCTCTGTTTTTATGATATCTGATATCCGCATTTCTGAAGAATATTCATACTTTCCCGGACGTGTTACATTTCCAAACAAATATACTGCATTTGTATCCTCCTTAATGACTGGAAATATCCTTACGACATCTTCATCCTGCAGCGTAAAAGGCCTTTTCTCCTTTTTTAATCCATCCAGAGACATATCCAGAACAATTCTTTCCTTGTTGTCAAGGTACCGCTGGATTTGTATCTGCTCGGAATATGCGGAAGGCTTGATACCACCCGCAAGTTTCAGGGCATTCAGCAGGCTTTTTTCTTTCTTCAGTTCGTAGACTGCGGGCACCTTGACATCACCATCTATGGCCACAACTGTCTCAGCCTTGGGCACGAATATAATATCCCCGGGCTCCAGTCTCATGTCTTTTGAATTGTCTCCCTTTAAGATAAGGTCGTACAGATCAAAGGTCGTTACTATCTTGTTGCGTCTTCTTAGCTGAATGTTTCTCATCGAACCGAGTACGTCGGGTCCCCTGGCATATATAAGGGTATTCAGAATGGTATCAAAAGCGCTGACCGTGTAGGCACCCGGTTTTTTAACAGAGCCGACCACAAAAATTGTTATGCTCCTCAGTTTTCCCATGGTGACATTGACATTCACACCGGTAATTGATTCTGCTTCACGTTTTATCAGTTTCTGCAATTGCTTATAAGTAAGGCCGGCCACCTGAATAGTCCCTATCTGAGGAAGCTGTATGCTTCCATCTCTTTGCACGGTAAGGGTATACTGTTCATTGATCCTTCCCCAGAGCTGTACGACAATATTATCATCAGGGCCGATAATATAATCCGTAGATACAGGCATATTTGATGGTGGAGTGAAAGATGCGGGACCGGCTGAGAAAAGCTGCTGACCGAAGATCAGGAGATCACCCGGAAATGCCTTTGCTATTTTCGGTTTTAAAATCTCGTCCTCTTCCTTTACTTCCTCAAATGGCGCTGCTTCCTCTGGTGACAGAGTTTCTTCGGGTAAAACCGTTTCCGTGCCTTTTTCCTTAAGTTTTTCCATCCCCTCCTTTATTTCAGCCGGAGTAATGGCTCCTTCTTTCTGGCGGGTCTCAAGAAGTTTCGTTCCCTCAGATGTCGGCTTGCCTTCAGATGTTACATATTTTTTCGCTTCAGGATGGGTTTGGATGATTTTTTGCGCATCAGCCGGACTTATATTCTGGGAAAAAGATGGATTTACCGCCGAAATCAGAACCAGAAGAATGGTTACCAGAAAAACAGTTAATAAAAGAATGGACTTTTTCATAAATGTCAACCTCGCTATTTCTTGTTCCGCAGTTTCATATATTTTTTAAAGCTTTCAAGCCGTTCAGGATCTTCATTTTTTTTTAAATTGTCCACATATTCCATGAAAAACGCAAGAAATATAGCCATGAAAAACGCAACAATGACCGACAGTATACAAATTTGCGCCCGTTTGGGTTTAAACTTTTTTTCCGGAACAAACGGAGGGTCGATAATATTAAAGCCATAGTATTTCTGAACCTTCGCCAGTGTCTCTGTTTCCACGTACTGTGCTATTATCTCGGCCAGCTTTGTTCTCAAAAGAGGATCAGTAGTGGTTATCAGTTGTTCCTGAAGCGCCTTGCTCTGTGTTGCAACATTTTCAAGAGACTGTTGCCGAAGAAATTCACTCATGCCATTAACGTAATAGCCAAGTATCTTTTGAGCTATCTCAGGATTTTCAAAAAGGAAGCCAAGCTTCAGGACACCATTCTTCTTGTCCGGCTTAATCTCCAGCATGTTCTGCATGGATTTATATGCATCCTGCAGCGTGGGTGGTTCTTCGGTCTTCCATGTTTTTGTTTTTTCATCCCAAAAATCCTCAAAGATAACCTGCATCAGTTTATGCTTTTCAACCAGATTATTTGTCATCTCGCGGCTTTCCAAGACAATCTCAAACTTTTCCAGAGAGCCTGCCCCTCCGATCCCGACCTGAGACGCAACCATTGCACCGAATCCGCCCAGGGCAGACAGGCTGCTGCTCAAAGAGGCTTTCTCCTGTTCAATCGGGATGATGGTGCATTCTGACCGGTATATATCGGTTAACATCAGACTGTATATCACAGCAGCCACGCCCGCGATAAAAACAAAGAAAAATATCATCCGCTTGTGTTTCAGCAGGGCAATAAACATATCCAGAAGATTAATTTCGTCTTCGCAGGGTGGGTAATTTTCAGGGTATTGTTGCTGCAAGGATTCCTGATTAGTCATTATTTTCTCCAAAAAATATATGATCCAGAACTCACTATATAAGGAACGTGGACGAAATAACTTCATCAAGTAGGCGCATAGATTTTGGTCGGATCCGGCCTGCTATCGTACTAAGTTATGAAAATTGGGACTGTCGAGATTATAACTCTGTGAGCCGCACCGTTGAGCGGTGCTTTGGTGAGTAAGGAACGTCGAGATAGAACAACCATGCCTATCCGGTTAATGAGCAACAACCGGATAGGCATGGAACAGAAAATTTTTTAATACGGTTTTTTACAGTTTTGAAACAAGCTCTGCTGTAACTGATTTTATATCAGCAGCGCCATCCAGGGTAATGTATTTAACGGCTCCGCCTTTTTCAGCGATGTCTTTGAAATAATATGCTGCCGCAAGTGTTCCTGTGTCTGCGTCATAGTAAATGCCGTGGCGTTTGTCGATGGCTCCCTCATCCTGATCATCGGCTCTTTTGGTTAATTCGCCGCCGCATACCCGGCATTTGTCTCCATCAGGTTTGATGGCGTCAATAAAGATATTATTGGGATGATTGTTGTCATTTACACAAAGTCTGCGTCCCATAATTCTGTCTTTGGCTATCTGGCGATCAAGAAGTATTTCCACAACAATATCAAGATTCATACCTTCTGCTTTGAGCGCTTCATCAAGCTTTATTGCCTGGTTCTTGTTTCTTGGAAAGCCGTCGAGTAGCCAGCCGGCTTTACAATCATTTTGCTTCAGGCGATCAAGTATCATTGGTATTGTAATTCCGTCCGGTACTAATTCGCCTTTATTGATATATTCCTTGGCCTGTTTACCAAGCTCAGTGCCGCCCTTTATATTGTCACGAAAAATAGCACCTGATTCAATGTGAGCAGCATTGTATTTATCCTTTACAATAGCTCCCTGAGTTCCTTTTCCGCTGCCGTTTGGACCAAAAAATAAAATGTTCATAAAATTCTCCTTTCTCAGTAATAATATTTTGTTATAATTTTTGGTTCTTCGTTAATCAATCTGTACAATAACCAATCTAGCATGAACAATTGTTACAAAAAACTAACAACTATATAAAGGGGTAGATAATGTCAAGAGATTGAAGCTTTAAGTTTTTAACTCGACTAAAACCGTGCCTGAACGGAGTTTTCGTTCAGACATTATTTGTTTATCCTCGCAGGTATCATTTCCGGAGATACGATAACGTTTCTGTTTGCATTTTTATAAGCCGGCTCTACATCTTTTTCAAGCAGGAAAAGACTGGTATTCCCGTGGCATGAATTGCATGTTTTGTTTTGCGGGGTCTTTTTCCTGATATTATGTGGTGTTGCAGGTTTCCATGTTGGAAGTCTGTCAAAATTGGAAAGACCTTTATCAACATAATAACCAAAGGTTTCCTGATCCACAGGAATATGGCGCACAACAACAAATTTTTCAGGCCTTTTTTTGCTTTTAAGAGAATTACAACCTATCTTGAAATCAATGGTTGAGCGTCTGGTTTTAAAATATGTAATGCCTTGTTTGTCTTTTCCAACATGACAGCCGTAACAATTCTTGTACTTTACGGAATGACAGACATGGCAACTGATTTTGTCTTTATGCAGTATGTGCTGGTCTGCGTTTTTTGACTTTAAATCATAAATATTCGCGTGGCAGTCGAGACACTTCGGACCGTTTTCAACCTCATAACGGTTTGCATAATCCTTTCCGTCCCCATGCATTTCATCTGCCGTGTGACATTTGCTGCATTTAAAGTATTTTTCTTTGTGTATATCCGGAGGTATTCCTTTATTTTTACCAAAATATTCATTATTTATACGGCTTCCATGACAGGCTGTGCAGACCAGGTTCATTGGGGGCCTTTTCTGAAAAATATGGCCATCCAGCAACCCTCCACCCACAGCTTCGGGACGACTTATGTGACACTGACCGCAACTACTGTGGCAGGACGTACAATTTTCTTTTCTTGCATTATCAACTTTTGAATGCACAATTTTGTCAGCACTTGACCGTTTATCAATAATTTTTTTATATGGCCCCAGATTAACATGGAGACTGGTTTTGTAATGTTTGGCAATATCATCGTGGCATGATCCGCATGTGTTTGAAGGATCAGGGTATGAAGGATCTTTTATTACACCTTTGTGCGCTGTTTTCCAGTCAGGATCATCAGGATTCCCTCCATGACACTCGTGGCAGCCAATGTTGCCATGATTTTCGTCTTCTATAAAAAAAGAGTCAACAAACACTCTCTCATGCGGAGCCAACGGCTCCACAGAGCCTCCTCACCCTTCACCTGCGTTTTCAGAAGAAATTACAGGTTTGGACGGAGTTGTTGCAGCTATTTCCCGTGTAATTTTTATAAGATTTCCAGCGCTGGTATGACATGCAACACAATGATTTACATTTTCAGCACACTGAACATTGCTGCCTGCATTATATAATAGTAAAAAAGCTGAAATTAGAGAAATAATAATTGTTAATTTAATGAGTTTCATTTTTTAATACCCCCACTATATCTTTGCCAAATGCTTTTTGCTGCCATTTTTTCATTTTTTTAATTTTTGATAGATCCTTGACATAAGCTGGATTTTGTATTGCGATTGAGGTTATAATTGTTTTGTTGCAGATTATAGCTGGATCTAATCCTGTTTCTCTGGCTTTTGAATCTCTCCAGCGCTTAATAACTTTTGTTCTTAATGGAACTTCAGGTGGTAAAAAAGGGACTTCCACGCGCGGATAAACAGGCAGAACAGTCGCAGGCAATGCCAGGGCATTGTTTACAGTCTTGACTAAGGCATTGCCGTACATATTGAGTTGTTTTGGGCTTAATGTTTTTATTTTTTCTAATTGTTTTTTGTTAACAGGTCTTGTTTTAACAATTTTCATTATAGAATCATTGCCGATTATCTTGAACAAAGGCTTGTCTTTTTTTTCGGCTATGCTTGACCGAAACTGAAGAAGTGCTTCAAGTACAGCAAGAGTTTTACGGTCTAACTTGCCGGCTCCTTTAAATCTCATAAATAATGGTTTGCTATTGAGTGAGGCCGGCCTGACTTTGCTTAAAACTTCACATTCTTCATTGACCCATGAAATTCGGTCAATTTGCTTGAGTTCTTTTTCCAGGATTTCTGCAAGTTTAATAAGATATCTCGTATCGTTTACTGCATATTCTATCATTTCTTCCGGCAAAGGCCTTTGTGACCAGTCCTTTTTTCTGTATTTTTTATTAAGGCTGATCTCAAATCTTTTTTTAAGTACTGCATCCAGACCCGTTTCCCTGATTCCTAAAAACATACAGGCAATCTGGGTATCAAAAAGATTTTTTATCTCTATATTAAAATCCCTGTAAAGACTGCGTACATCAAAGTCAGCGCCGTGAAAGATTTTTTTGATATCACGCTGTGAAAAAAGGCTTTTAAGCGGTGAAAGGTCTTGAATCTGTAAAGGATCAATTACAACCTGTTTTTTTTCCGTAGCAATCTGGATCAGGCAGACCTTTTCTTTAAAATGATACATTGAGTCCGCTTCTACGTCAACAGCGATGGTTTTTTCTTTCTTGAAAGCCCTTGTATATTTTTCAAGATCCGTTTTAGTATTTATTAGATTATAGTTTGTTATCATAAATAAACAATCTTTTTTCTTGACCCCAATGACCATTTTGCCTAACTTGGCAAAGAACAGGAATAAGAAACATATAATTAAAAGAAGATAAAAAAACAACTTATAATTTTATTTGATTGTAACCAGTCATTTTATTTCCTGGTGAGGATCTAATGATAAATATAACTTTTCCGGATGGAAGTATAAAAAATTTTGAGAATGCACCAACCGGCCTGGATGCAGCCATGAGTATTTCAGAGGGTTTGGCAAGGAATTCGGTTGCTGTTGAAGTTGATGGCAGGCTGCTTGATTTGAGTGAGCGAATTATTCATGATTGCCATCTGCGCCTTATCACAAATAAAGACAAGGATGCTATAGAAATACTGCGCCACAGCGCTGCCCACGTCATGGCGCAGGCGATCCTGCATCTTTATCCAAAGGCTAAACTGACTATCGGACCTGTTGTTGAAGATGGATTTTACTACGACATTGATATGGAGCCGATTTCCAAAGACGATTTTCCTGAAATTGAAAAAGAAATAAAACGAATAATAAAGGCAAAGACTCCTTTTAAACGCAAGATGGTTTCAAAATCCGAAGCTCTCGAATTTTACAAAAACGAGCCATACAAGCTTGAAATGATTTCAGGGCTTGAAGATGGAACAATATCTTTCTACGAACAGGGAGATTTCACGGATTTATGCCGCGGCCCGCATCTTCCACATGCCGGATTTATAAAAGCAATAAAATTAATGAAGGTTTCTGGCGCTTACTGGCGTGCTGATCAGACAAAAGCCCAGTTGCAGAGAATTTATGGTACAGCCTTTTTTGACAAGAAAGAGCTTAAAGCCCACCTGAATTTTCTTGAAGAGGCAAGAAAAAGGAATCACAGAAAAATTGGTACAGCGCTTGATCTTTTCAGCTTCCACGAAGAAGCGTCGGGGATGCCTTTTTTCCATCCAAAGGGAATGAATATCTGGAATGCGCTCCTGGATTACTGGAGAGAGGAACACAGGAAAGCCGGATATGTTGAAACAAAGACACCGATTATGCTTAACCGTTCTCTATGGGAAAAGAGCGGGCACTGGGATAATTATCGGGAGAATATGTATACCTCTGTTATTGATGATGTGGAGTATGCAATAAAGCCGATGAACTGTCCCGGCGGGATGCTTCTGTATGGCATGAGACCTCACTCATACAAGGATTTGCCTGTTCGTGCCGCTGAGATCGGGCTTGTACACCGTCACGAACTGAGCGGAGTGCTGAACGGCCTTTTCAGGGTCAGGGCTTTCCATCAGGATGATGCTCATATTTTCATGACTGAAGAACAGATAGAAGATGAAAGCGTTGAAGTCCTGAGACTGGTTGAAAGGATTTATTCAACCTTTGGCCTTGGTTTTCATCTTGAGCTTTCCACAAAACCTGAAAAGTCAATAGGATCGGATAAGCAGTGGAAATTAACTACAGATGGTTTAAAAGCAGCGCTTGATTCCTATGGTATGGAATATAAAATAAACGAAGGCGATGGAGCATTTTACGGCCCGAAGATAGATATACACATAAAAGATGCACTCGGTCGTACGTGGCAATGCGGGACTGTGCAGCTTGATATGTCTCTGCCTGAAAGATTTGATCTTTCTTATATAGGAAATGATAATGAAAAACACCGTCCCATTATGATTCACCGAGTAATTTACGGCTCTATTGAAAGGTTTTTCGGGATACTTGTTGAACACTTTGCAGGAAAATTTCCTTTATGGTTGTCTCCGATACAGGTTGCTATTCTGGCAATTAATGATGAGCTTGTTTCTTACGCAAATTCTGTAAAAACAGAATTTGAAGAGCAGGGATTGCGGACAGAGGTTGACAGCAGAACTGAAAGCCTTAACAAAAAAATCCGTGATGCTCAGTTGAACAAAATTCCTCTTATCCTTACAATTGGCGGAAAAGAAAGAGAATCCAACACTCTTTCAGTAAGAACTCCGGACGGCAATGTCAGATTTGGAGTCACACATGAAGATTTTTTAAATAAAGTTCTTGCGAATATAAGGGACAGGGATCTGGAGTTTAAGAATGTATGACAAAAGATAACTCTGGTATCACAACTCACAAAATAAAATGGTGCGATCTGAAGTGCAAGTATGCAGATTTTGCGAAGATGGAGGCAATGGACGGCAGTTGCCGGACATTCCAGTCACTATGGTGCAACAAGCTTAAAAAACATGTTACAAAAAATTCGCCGTGTGAAGTATTATTCGGAAAAAGAAGACCGACTACCGGGTGGTAATATGAACTTGTCAGGCAGTAAAAAATTTATATATTACTGGCTTCCTGTACTGCTTTACTGTTTTTTGATCTTTATTCAGTCTTCTTATCATTCCCCTGAAAAGATTCCAAGCCTGCCTTATATTGATAAGGTCATTCATTTTTTTGCCTATGCCATCCTTGGAGTTCTCTTTTTCATGGCATTCAACACCCAACGATTTAAAGAAAATATAAATATGGTGATGGTGCTCAGCATATTATCATCCTCTCTTTATGGTCTGAGTGATGAAGTCCACCAGTATTTTGTGCCATCCAGAAATGCTGATATAATGGATTTTTTTGCTGATGTGATGGGAAGTATTTGCGGAGTATGTGTATTTAAATTCATTTATTCTTCTAAGAGGAGATACAAACATGACCGACCCTTCTCAAAAAAATAAAACCGAAAGCAAAAAAGCTAAAATTTTTGAAGAGGATAATGGAAATATTTCATCTATTCGATTAATGAGTTTTACTGCTTTGATAGCAGCAATAATTTTTGGATTTTTAACAATTCTTCTTAAAGATATTAATTCAGCCAATGGAATTTACATTACATTTGGATTTTTGCTTGCTGCTTTTGCGCCAAAAGCTTTGCAAAAATTCGCGGAAACAAAGGTGAAATAAAGGGAAACAGGAGGTAATATTATGAAAATAAAAGCAATATGTATTATGTTATCATTGTTGTTTCTTTTGGCCTGCAATCAAAAGACGGATAAGATGGTTGGAGGGTCTTCTGTTGTAGAACTGTCGCGACCTTTCACATTTGTCGAATCATGTAATATGCAAGACCCGCTCCTTCAGGAGATATTGAGAGAAGATATGAAGGGCAAAAAAACCCCTTTAGAACTTATTCATTACTACGCAGAGATTTTGAACAAGGATAAATCTCATGGAAAAACAGGAGAAAAACTGGATACGCTCTTCCTTTGCGGAAGACCTCCCGTGGATATGGACGGCTATTACCATGGTATTACTATCAGTCTCAAAACAGGGCTCGATATTTACACAATAGTTGAAGATGTCCGTTTAAAACTTGGGATCGGAGAAGAGTTTGACATCCTTCAGGCCATTTATGGAAGAGTTTTTTCCAAGACATCTCCCTGGGCAGGTAAAAACTTCAAAAAAATTGATCAGAAGAGACTGAACGAATTGACAGAGGGCTTTAAAAACAGCAAAGAAACAGCCTGGCTTGGAATAAATTCCTTCAGGAAGGATAACAAAAACATTGTAAATAAACTTTCGAACTATCTCCTTTCCGCTGCCATAGACATGGAGAGTCTTCCAAAGCCCGAAAAAAAACAGCGGTCATGGATACACGCAAAAGGCGGACTTTTTATTGCACAGAAAGCTTTTACAGTAAACCCTGAACATCCGGAAAAGGAAGTTATTGCCCTGAACTATCGATGGGAGAGCCTGTCGAATTGCCTTCCCAACAGGCTTCTTGTAGACGAGATAGT
>DAOWEW010000005.1 GCA_030638305.1 Desulfobacteraceae bacterium | reverse complement strand
ATTAGATGAATCAGTTGAAAAGACAGGGCAGAAGCCGGTACCGGCAGGGCTTGTTGTCGGCGGTGGTGTAACAGGCATGGTAAGCAGCCTGTGTCTTGCTGATCAGGGATACAATGTATCTCTGATAGAAAAAACCGATAAGCTTGGCGGACATGCTCTTAAACTGAGGAAGACTTTTAAAGGCGAAGATATAAAACCCTATGTTAAGGAACTTGCAGTCAGGGTTGAAAATCACGATTTCATTGATATCTATCTCAATTCCGAGGTCAGGGATACCGGTGGATATGCAGGTAATTTCAAGTCCAAGATATCAATTTTATCTTCGGGTTTATCTGCAGGTAAAACAAGAGATATCAGGCATGGCGTTACAATTATATCAACCGGAGCAAATCCGCTTGAAACTGATGAATACCTTTATGGAAAGCATCCCCGTGTTTTAGGCTGGTTTCAGTTAGATAAAATGTTATCCGAAGAACCGGATGTAATCAAAAGGGCAAATGTCTGGGTCTTCATACTCTGTGTCGGCTCAAGGGAACCGGAAAGGCCATATTGCAGCAAAATCTGCTGTTCTAATGCCCTTTGCAATGCTCTGGAACTTAAAAAAGTAAATCCAGACATGGAAGTATATGTTCTCTACAGGGATATGCGGACATACGGATTAACAGAAAATTTGTATACAGAGGCCAGAGAGAAAGGGGTAGTATTTGTCAGATATGATCATGACAGCAGGCCGGTGGTGGAAGAAGATCGGAATGGCAGGCTGCAAGTTCAGATCCTTGATAATCTTCTTGGAGAACCTATAATAATTCAACCTGATTTTATAACTTTGCAGACAGCCATTGTTCCCGGGAATAATGAAAACCTGGGCAGGCTGTTTAAGTTGCCTGTTGATCAGGATGGTTTTTTTAAGGAAGCTCATAAAAAATTTAAACCAGTTGAATTTTCTGCAAAAGGTATCTATCTGGCCGGTCTTGCTCATTATCCAAAGCCTGTTGATGAAGCTATTTCTCAGGCACAGGCAGCAGCAGTCAAGGCTGTAACGGTTCTTTCCAGTCAGGGTTCAGGGTTCAGGACAACGAGTAATGAAATTGCATCAATTGATCTGAAATTATGTGTCGCATGTCTGACATGTGCCAGGATTTGTACTTCCGCCGCGGTGATCATAAATGGTATGGGCAAGCCATATGTTGAGCCGGCAAAATGTCGGGGGTGCGGTATTTGTGTTGTTGAATGCCCGGTTGAGGCAATTTCATTGTAACCGGAATATATCCTAATGGCAGATAAATATGAACCTTTAATTGTTGTCTTTTGTTGCAAGTACTGCCCCTCTTGCTCAGTTGATTTGGCAAAATCGGCAAAATTGCAGTATCCGCATAGCATAAAGATAATTAAGGTCTCTTGCATAGGAGCAGTCGGAACAATACATATTCTTAAGGCTCTGGAAAACGGGGCGGATGGTGTCTGTTTGATGGGATGCCTCGAAGAAAATTGTGAATATTCAAATGGAAGTCTCCGGGCAAGGAAGCGAGTTCAATATGTTAAAAAATTACTTGGCACGCTATCAATAGAAAAAGAAAGATTGGAGATGTATAATCTGGCAGCCGCTGAAGCCCACAGGTTTTGCGAGCTGGTTAGAGAAATAACTGAAACAGTCAGAACTTTGGGCCCAATACCGTGGTAAACGGTTTACAGTTCACGGTTTACATATAAAATACTTCAGTTATTAGATAGCTTGTTGAAAAAACCGTGAACCGACAACCGACAACTGTGAACAGTAAAAGGAAGATCAATGATTATGAAATCGGGCAGTAATTTAGAAAAAATATTATCCAGCGGACAGTTTGCCGTTACTGCTGAATGCGGTCCTCCAAAGGGCACATCTGCACAAGTGATTCAGAAAAAAGGAGAACTTCTTAAATCCCATTGTGATGCCTTGAATGTGACTGATAACCAGACGGCAATCGTTCGAATGTCAAGCCTGAGCGGGTGTGTTCTTTTAAACCGGATTGACGTAGAGCCGGTAATGCAGATGGTCGTGCGGGATCGAAACCGTCTTGCTATTCAGGGCGATATTCTGGGGGCTGTTGCGCTGGGGATTCGAAATGTATTATGCCTTTCCGGTGATCATCAGAAGTTCGGCAATCATCCCACAGCCAAGGGTGTATATGATATTGATTCCATGCAGCTTCTTCAAACATTAAAACGTATGCGTGATGAAAAGAAATTTTTATCCGGGGATGACATATCGGGAGAGGTACCGCTTTTCCTTGGAGCAGCGGCTAATCCTTTTGCCGATCCTTTTGAATTTCGTGTTATCCGTCTCGCCAAGAAAATTAAGGCCGGTGCAGACTTTATTCAGACTCAGGCTATTTTTGATATTCCGAGATTTATCAGATGGATGGATATGGTCAGGGACCGGGGCCTGGATCAAAAAGTCCATATTCTGGCGGGAGTAATACCTGTAAAGTCCGTTGGCATGGCCCGTTATATGAAAAATAATGTGTCAGGATTGAGTGTACCCGGGGAACTGATTGATCGAATGGCGAATGCAAAAGATGCAAAAGAAGAGGGCGTAAAAATATGCCTGGAAATTATTGAGAAAATCAAAGAGATTAAGGGAATTCATGGTGTTCATATAATGGCTGTTGCCTGGGAAGATATTGTTCCGGATATTGTGAAAAAGGCAGGACTGATGCCAAGGCCGGTCGTAGAGGTCTGATATATAAGGAGGAAAAAATAATGACTTTTGAGATACCAAAAGTTTCTTACGCTGGAAAGATAAGGGAAATTTCGTTGGGACGGGAAGGAAATACCGTTACAGTTGGTGGTGAATCGTGTTATCCGTTTCATTTGTTTGAAGGTGAAATGCCTTGTCCTCCCAAAATAGCAATGGAAGTTTATGACAGTGAACCGGAAGACTGGCCGGATACAGCATTGGAGCCGTTTGCCGATGTTGTTAAGGATCCTGTTGCATGGGCTCGTAAGTGTGTTGACACATATGGGGCTGAAATGATTGCATTTCAACTGGCTAGCACCGATCCTAACGATAAGGACATTACAGCCGATGAGGCCGCCAAAATTACTAAAGAAGTCTCTGATGCAGTGGATGTTCCAATGATTGTTTTTGGATGTGGCAATGTTGAAAAGGATACTGATGTATTAAAGGCGGTTTGCGAGGCTTGCGAAGGAAGGAACTTAATTATAGGTCCTGTTGCAGAAGGAAACTATCGTGCTATTGGGGCAACGGCTATAGGCTATAACCATACTGTGGTTGCTTCAACGCCAATTGATATAAATCTTGCCAAGCAGCTTAATATCCTTTTAGGGAATTTAAATGTGCCGGATGAAAAGATTATTATTGATCCGTCAACCGGTGCTTTGGGATATGGGCTTGAATATTGTTACAGTGTAATGGAGCGGATTCGAATGGCAGCGTTGATTCAGGAAGATGAAAGACTTCAGTTTCCAATTATTTCTAATCTTGCGAGAGAAGTGTGGAAGACAAAAGAGGTTAAAGTCCCTGAATCGGAAGCGCCGCTGCTGGGAGGTGTGAAAAGAAGAGGCATATTGATGGAGGCATTAACAGCTCAGAGTGTACTCCTTGCCGGAGCT
>DAOWEW010000160.1 GCA_030638305.1 Desulfobacteraceae bacterium | reverse complement strand
GGTTTTGTGGGCTTCTGAAACAGCAGTTATATTTTTTGCTACATGTCCGATCAGGTCATTATATAAAAAGACTTTATCTGAATTTTCAAACTGTGTTGCCTGATTTTCAATATGTATTTCCTGATTTTCAGGCTGAGTTTGGATTTGGGTTTGAGTTTGAGTTTGTTTTGTTTCCATATCCCTGATTTTTTGGGGCAGAGCAGGGGAGGGCGTTTTTCCACCAATAGTCAGGGTTAACTGTTTTCCTGATTTTTTATTGTATGATGCACTAAGGGGTTTTTCATATAAACCGGTTCCGTAAATTTTGCATAGATCAACGGGCACACGTTCTGTTATCATAGAACCAAGGAATTTGAGAATTGTGACATAATCATCTTCACCACGAACGCTGGCAGAGATAGCCATATGAGGTTTTTCATCTAATATGCGGTTGATCATCCTGGTGCATGAAGAATTAGGTCCCATTTCAAGGAATATGCGTATGCCGTCTTTATATGCCCTGTTAATTGTGGCGGTGAAATCAAAACCGTCAATTGCCTGTTTAAGAATTGAGGATGCGGCGCTGTCGCTTGTAAGATCATATGAACGTCCAAAAGCGCAACTGTAAAATTTTATGCTTTCCGGAGGAGTTGTCGGAAAAATGTGAAGCCTTTTGTATGCATCGGAAACAGGAACTGCTGCGTCGCAGTGGACGCTGACAATGCCGTCAAGAAAAATAGCTTCACATCCGAGCATTTTGATTGATGCTTCAATATCGTCTTTTTGGCCGCCGATCACGCATTCATCAGGGGTATTAATTATAAGGAGTTTTGCATAAGGAAATTTATTTACCACATCAAGAACTATATCTTTGGGACGATTAACTACAGCAGCACACCATTCTATATCTTTATCAGAAGGAATATTCCATGCCCGTCGGGCAGCATTATATGTGCCCGCGAGTTCTGTAGTGAAAAGATTAGTTTCCTGCATTCTTTTTAGCATTTCCCCGCAATCAGACCACGCGCCCATGGCAAAAAGCCCTGCTGATTCACCAAGGCTGTATCCAATAACGGCAGATGGTTTTACTCCGAAATTCATTATCAAACTCGCAGTCATACCCCCATGTACTATCTGACCGAAAATCATATTTAAAGGATCCGATATAATTTTTTTATAAGCATCTTTTTCCCATCCCTGCATCCACGATGTTCTCTGAGGCACATAGCATTGCGGAACAAGCTGTGTTCGGAGCTGCGGAGTTTTTGCATCCATTTTGCGTAGAATTTCCGGCCATTGAACACCAATGCCTCTTCCCATTCCAATATAATGGTTGCCTGAACCGGGAAAGACAAATGCTGTTTCTCCTGAGCCGGCCAAAGGATGCGGTGAATAAGTTATGCCGCTCAGGCCGTTTATTTTTTTGGAACTGCCCTCTGAAATCGCATTTTTTGCATCATTAATCAGATCTTTGAGCTGGGAAATATTGCCAGCAACGATTGATACCGCATATTTTTTTTCAGGTGCCGGCTTATTCTTTAAATACCAGCTTCGGGCAGCAGCTTCTATCGTAGAGTTAGGAGCTTCGGGATTTTTATCAGGTTCTTTAATGTGATCGGATAATTTTTCAAGGCTTTCTATCAGAGAGGTTTTATTGTTTCCTTCAATAACAAAAAGACCGTATTCCCGGTCGCCCAGAGGCCGCTGCCTTTCTGTTTCAATTAGCTCTTTTGCAGGATTTTGCTGCGAAGATTCAAAACCTTCAAGAATAACATGCATGCAAATTCCGTCTGAAGTTAATGAGGCTGTACATGCTCTTCGGGGGCCGTCTTTTCTGTCTCTCAGCCAGTATTGAGGAAAAGCAGGCATGTGAAACATGCTATCGTGCCACCTGTCATTTGCAGGCGTGATAAAGTTGGATAGAGGAGGAATTATCTCATGGTAAAGGCACAAACTGGTTTTTAATAGTGATGCAAGACCTGAAGCAGCGCCTGTATGCCCGATATTTGCCTTTACAGATCCTATGGCGCAACTGACATTTTTTTTATTGTCAGGCAGGTCAGCAAAAAAATCATTTATCGCCTCTGCTTCCGGATTATCTTCGAGCGGATCTCCGCTGCCGTGAGTTTCAAAATAACTTATTGATGCCGGTGAGATGTCTGCATCTTGAAATGACCGCTTAAGTGACAGGGTATAAGCGCTTTTTGAAGGAGATTCAGTATCAATTCCACCACCTGTTGCGCATCCCAGACCTTTTATTACGGAATAAATTCTGTCTCCGTCTTTGATTGCACTGTCAAGTCTTTTCAAAACAAGGGCAGCCGCGCCTTCACCTGGCAGGGTTCCATCTGCCGACCGATCAAATGGATGAATTTCATTGTTTTTTGAATAAGGTCTTAATTTGTTTGTTGTAATAATATTGCGCACATCGCCGGAAAGATCAATTGCACCAACAAGTACTGCATCGGTTTCATTCTGCTGCAATGATTTCACTCCTGCTTCAAGAGCCTTAAGACCTGATGCTTCTTCACAGGAAACAGCAAAGCTCGGGCCCCCAAAACGAAATTCCCTCGCAATCCGGCTGGCGATAATGCCTCCCAGGGCGCCTATTGTTCGTGTGTTTGTCAGCGCCGGGCCTGATGAATTTCTCAGAGATTCAAGCCATATATCGGTTTCTTTTTCATCAAGATTAAGTTCCGGTCTGTTTATCCATTTTTGAACCAGATTATAAAGGTTCCACCTCAGATGATAATTGGTTGCTTCAAAATCAAATTCCATTCCTATGATAACACTCGTTCGCGGGCGTTCTTTCCTATCCACTTTATCTACTTTATTCACAAGACCCGCATCTTTCATGGCGTTTGAAGCAACTTTAAGCATCAGCAGATGTTGTGGAAGTATATCAGGAAGTTCATTCGGCGGTATATGAAATTCTCCTGCGGTCAAAGCAATCTTGTCCATAAAAGCGCCATGTAAAAGCATTCCATCAAGATGTCTGCCGGCAATGTTATCGCATCCTTTCCATCTGTATTCAGGTCTTTCTCCGATTATTGAAGAACCTTTAAAAATGGTTTCCTTGAAATCTTTTAACGAGTTTAATCGCCCGAAAACAGCATCCATGCCAACAATGGCAATAGGGGGTTGCTGGTTGCTGGTTGCTGGTTGCTGGTTGCTGGTTACTGGTTGCTGGTTACTGGTTACTGGTTGCTGGTTACTGGTTTTGAAGGTTTGAGCTATTGAGGATTGACGTTTGTCGATTTCGGGACACCATTCTTCTATGAGCAGATGACCGTTTATTCCTCCGAATCCAAATGCGCTGACCGCGGCACGAAGCGGTCTTTTGTTGTTTTTTCTGATCCACTCTTCGGCTTCTGTCTGCACACGAAAGGGACTGTTTTTAAGGGGGCTTTTTTCCGACGCTTTATTAAAATTAATTGATGGAGGAAGAATTTTATGTTTCAGGGCAAGAAATGTTTTTATCATTCCTGCTGCGCCGGCACCGGTTAAAAGATGGCCGATCATGGATTTGACTGATCCTATTGAACATTGTTCATAAGACCATCCGGTTTCACCCCAGAGAGTTCTCAGGCTGTGAAGTTCAGTAGTATCACCGACAGGCGTTCCCGCACCATGACATTCAATAACATCAATTTCGTATGGAGACCAGCCCGCGGATAAATAAGCGTTGCGCATAGCACGGACTTGACCTTCAGTGTCAGGTGCGAGAAGATTACCGCTCATGTCATTTGAGAGACCCATACCGCTTATCAGGCCATAAATATTGTCATTATCTCTCAAAGCATCATCAAGCCTTTTTAAAACAAGTATGCCGGCGCCTTCTCCTACAACAAGTCCATCTGCTTTTTCGTCAAACGGAGCACACCTTCCTGAAGGAGAAAGCGCTCGAAGCTGGCTGAATCCGACTTGAGTGTACAGACATTCAGGTCTTGATACCCCTCCAGCGAGCATGGCATCCGCGCGAAACGCATGAAGCTCATCACAGGCAAGTTTGACTGCATAAAGAGATGATGCGCATGCAGCATCAAGAGTATAACTTCCGCCTCCGAGCCCTAAGCCTTTGGCCAAAATAGAAGCCGGCAGGCTGG
>DAOWEW010000245.1 GCA_030638305.1 Desulfobacteraceae bacterium | reverse complement strand
CGAAACCAGTTCTTATTTTGTCCATTTTTCCGCTGTACTTTCAGGAATCAAGGAAATAAGATCTGTTATTGAAAAGGCAAAAGATCAGCAACGATTTTATAGAAAAAAAACCATTCTCTTTGTAGATGAAATACACAGGTTCAATAAAGCGCAACAGGATGCATTTCTTCATCACGTAGAAAGCGGCTTGATAACCCTTATTGGAGCCACAACTGAAAACCCCTCATTTGAAGTTATAGCGCCTCTTTTATCAAGATGCCGTGTAATTGTTTTAAAAACTTTTTCACAGGATGATATCCATACTATAATTAATAGAGCGCTTAACGATAAAGAAAGAGGTCTTGGAAATTTAAACCTTGTTTTATCCCAGGATGCCTTCTCATATCTTATCCAAATAGCAGATGGAGATGCACGTACAGCTTTAAACAACCTTGAGGTAGCAGCTTCACTTCTATCAGCGGAAAGAAATGTTGCAGATGAAAAGAAAAATCAGTATATAACCATCAAAGATTTAGAATTTGCTCTTCAGAAAAAAAGTCTTGTTTATGACAAATCCGGTGAAGAGCATTATAATCTTATTTCAGCCTTTCATAAAAGTCTACGGGGAAGTGATCCCGACGCAGCTCTCTATTGGCTCGAACGTATGCTTTCAGCAGGTGAAGACCCGATGTATATAGCTCGCAGAATGGTAAGATTCGCTTCTGAAGATGTTGGAAACGCTGATCCTCAAGCTCTTGAGATTGCCTTGAACGCCATGCAAGCATTTAGATTTCTCGGTCCACCGGAAGGAGAACTGGCTCTTGCTCAAGCAGCCGTATATCTTGCTACCGCGCCGAGAAGTAACAGCATATATCTGGCCTATGGAAAAATAAAAGCTATTGTTAAAGATACAGGAACACTGCCTGTTCCTCTGCATATAAGGAATGCGCCAACAGGGCTGATGAAAAATATTGGATACGGAAAAAATTACAAATATGCACATGATTTTAAAGATGCATACATTCATCAGGAATATTTACCTGAAAAGCTACAGAATCAGCGATATTATTTCCCGACTGACAGAGGGTATGAAAAAATAATAAAGCAAAGATTAGAGAAATGGTGCAACCTGAAGAGCAATGCCGAAAATAAAAACGAAAAGTAAAATCTTGTTGTTTAACATTTCCTGTTATGATAACTTAACTTATCTTGTTTTAATTTTTAAGCAAAGCATTTATCACAACCATTGAGAAAATTGACAATAACATATGCTAAACATATTAAATAAAATGGATAAACTTGATATCCCTGTCAAAAATCGTAGCAAAGAAATTATATTTTCTATCCGTAAGCTAATGCAGGCAGGAGAGTTTTACACTAAGGAATTAAATAAAAAATATCAGGTAAGCGCTCCGCAGCTTAATTGTCTTTTATCGCTATACGAACATGGCCCCCTGCCCCCCTCACAAATTGCCAAACACATTATGGTTAAATCAAGTACAGTTACAGGAATTGTTGACCGCCTGGAAAAAAAAGGTTTTGTTAAGAGGTTAAGAAACTCTCCGGATCGCCGATTTATTACAATAGAGTTAACAGAAGCGGGTAGAAACCTTGCCGAGAATGCACCACCTCCAATTCAGCAGAAAATAATTGATGGTTTGAAAATGCTTTCAGAAAACAAATTAGACCAAATAATTCTTTCTCTCACAAAACTCACCGATATGCTTGATGTACAAGATCTTGATGTTGAATAAAACTTTAAATGACATCCTATAAACCCATCCGATATCCATTTCATGAGACCTTTGCAAAACGCTTCCTTTTGCCCAATTTTGGCATCAGTCTCAAATTTTAAGCCTCGAAATACTCAATGTATTCCTGCAGTTAAAATTTTCGTTTTTCTTGAACTTGAACAAAATTGAGCATTTTTCAAAGGTCTCTTCATTAGAACCTAAATATTTCAGCAAAACAAATATCTGTACAAATCACTTGACATTATAAAATATTCATCTTAGATTATTTCAGTTGAAATTATTTCAGATAATATAATGTTTTACTATCATTCTTTATTATAGCTACTATAGCCTTCCTCACATGAGCTGATACCATTTTGAAGCATTGCATTTCTTGTTTTCAGTCACTTAATGACTTCGGGATCAAGTCATATGAGGGGAACTATAAACCTATAAAGTATAACTTTTATACAGTAAGGAACGTGGACGAAATAACTTCCGCAACTATGCATCACAGCATCAGGCCATCTTTGCCCGATCTAAATCTGTGCGCCTACTTGCGGAAGTTAATTCGTCCACGTTCCTTACTAATATTTAAGGGGGGAAGTAAAAATGCCAGTAAAAAAAATGAAATGTCCTAAATGTAATCACAGTTACAATCTGCCATCCAGAGAGGCTGAATATGGCTTCAAGAGATGTCCAAAGTGTGGACATAGAAAAGAAGATAACAAAAACCAATTCATAAAGAATTTCAAGAGCCTTGGGTTGGCAGGAGAGCGCACAGCAAAAGCTGTATAAAACCATTATATGCTGATGTTTCCGGAATGCTTTAGCAAGGAACAAGGAGAAATAATTGGTTAAACCATTAAACAAAGAACAAATTGAAAAATCTAAATCTCTGTTCAATAAAAATACAGTAGATATGCTCCTTCAGGTACATGAAGATGCATTATGGATACTTGAAAATCTCGGAGTAGGCTGCAAACAGCCGGAAATTCAAGGAGCTTATAAGAGATATGAATCAGAAGGCCTGGCGATTTTATATGAAGATAGGATATTTATCACTTCGAGACTGGTTAAGCAATGCCTTAATAATGTTCCGGGTGTAAGTGACTTTTTTGTGCCTCGGAACAGTTTTTTTATAGGCGGAACAGCGCCATATGTTTATGATGACAAAGCAGGAAAAGGCGGCGTTATTCCTACAGAAGAACATGTTGTCAGGATCGCACGGATTGCTGAAAAAAATAATATAGTAAGCGGTATGGGCAGAGGTGTAAAATTAAAGGACGAAGTCCGGCAAATGAATATAATGGATGAGAACTGCAATAAGCCGCTTTATTTTGCCGTAACCTCAGACAGATCTCTTGCAAAGGCAGTAGAAATTTATGAAAAAAGAAAGAATATTATGATTGTTTTCTGCCTTACCCGCCCACCCCTTGAGGTCAATGAAAACTTCTCGGAATATTTTGTAAAAGTTGTAAAGGCCGGCTTACCGGTATTTATATCGGCAATGCCCATGGCTGGTATAAGTGCGCCTTACTGTTACAATGGGGTGCTTGCCATGACACATGCAGAAGTATTGTTTGGCATATGTGCAGCTCAATTACTCAATCCTGGTGTAACATGCATACATGCAGGTTTCCCGACCATTGCCGATCCCAGGATAGACTATAATCCAAATTATGGTCTTATAAGCCATAATTTCCTTAATATCCTTATGAGCCATCTGAATTTAATGCTTGATATACCGACATTTCAAAGCGCGGGAACAACCCATGAAGAACATCCCACGCACAGGGCATATGATGATGCAAAAAAAGGTCAGGCTCTATGCTTGAAATATGGATTTCATATGATGCGACATCCATTTTCTTTCCTCCGCTATCTAATTGATTTCTCTTTAGAAAAACTTGAAAAAAGCATTAAAATTGCAGAAGAAATCAGTCCTGATGATGCCCCTGAAGTTGAGATGCCGGTATATGACGAAAGAGGAATGGAATCTATAAAGCGAAACCGTCTAAGAATGTATATGGATGATCCGCTTACAACAGCAAACCTTGGGAAAATTTTTGTTAAATAGTGCCCGAACGAAAAATAGAAAATTTTTTCAAGTTTAAGGAAAGCGCAAATTTTAACCGCAGGAATACATGGGGTATTTTGAGGATTAAAATTTGCGCCTGACGCAGAAATTGGGGAAATTAGCAGTTTTCGTTCAGGCACTAAATAGGGAGTTTAAAACATGGCGAGTATAGCAGGTATTATATCACAACACGGAAAAATTAGTTTCAACTCAACAAAGCAAGTAGGTAAAATGCTGAAATATATGCGCCATCGTGGTTCAGATAACAGCACAATACGCACTCTTACAGACGATAGGGGTGCTTTGGGAGCCAATGAAATCAATTTAACTCCCGATAAAACTTATTGTACTTCGATTGAAGAACCGCCTTATATACTTTTTGACGGTGAGCTTTACAATGACAGACCTGAAGGCCAAAGTGACATAGAACTTTTTAAACAATACTATGAAAAGTATGAAAAAGATTGTTTTTCAAAGCTTTATGGAAGCTTTTCCTGTGCTATCGTTGAAAAGGATGAGGAAACAATTTTGGCAAGAGATCATGTTGGCGCAAGGCCGCTGTTTTTTGGTTCAAATAATGGCACTTTTTATTTCAGTTCAGAAATGAAGGGATTAAAAGATCATGTTCAATTTAATATACAGGAACTTGCTCCAGGCAACATATACAGCTCAAAGAAAGGAATGAAAGAATTTGAGTCCTATTCTCCTGAATTGCCTGAATTTACCGATATGAAAGAGGCTATTGATATTTTAAGGGATCTTCTGATTGAGGCTGTCAAAATAAGAATGGATGGTGTTGGCGGGATCTCTTTAAGCGGTGGTCTGGATAGTTCTATTATAGCAGCCATAGCCAAAGAATTTAACCCAAATCTAAAACTCTTTACTGGTGCAGTTGAAAAAGCACCGGGTCCGGATCTGGAAAATGCAAAATTAATGGCCGGATATCTGGGGCTGGAACATCATATATATTTAATCTCTGATTCAGATGTAAAAAATTTTATCAGTGATGCAGTATGGTATCTGGAAAGTTTTGATGAAGACTGTATCTCCGGTATTATTTCTAATTATTATGTATCAAGAATGGTTAAGGAACATACAAACTGTATTTTTGTAGGTGAAGGGGCTGATGAATTATTTGGCGGCTATCGCATGGTTTTGAAAAATCCAAAAGTTAAAAGTGATGAGCAAAGAGAACGGCTGGCAAAAAAGTTATTGGAAATATCCTATAACACCGCGTTAAGGCGCCTGGATCGCGCCTGGATGGCTAATGGGGTTCAGTATAGAACTCCATTCTTAGATAAAAAAATAGTTGATTTCAGCCAGAAAATTCCCATGAGCTGGAAAATCTATGGAGAAAAACAGATTGAAAAGTACATCTTGAGAGAGGCATTTAGAGATATACTTCCTGAAAAAATAGCAAATCGTGAAAAACTAAGGTTTGCCATGGGTGTTGGCATGGATGATATCATGGATGAACTTATTTCTGAAAAAATTGATCCCCATGAAATTAAAATAAGGCCAAAGGCAGCCTATGGCTTACCCTTTGCTTCTTTCAAAGAATTGTTTTATTATGATGAGTTTTTAAAACAATTTCCACCTTCCTATGAAAAACAAACCGTTAGATGGGATCCTTTTAAGTAAAACTATTCGGTAGCCGTTCACGGCTTGAACCGTAAACCGTTATAACTATTCATTAAGGTAGATTAATGTCATTTCCAACAAAATACAAGTATGTAATTATAGGTGCAGGCATACACGGATTAAGCACCGCATATCATCTAGCAAAGGAACTAAAGCAAAAAAAAGCCGGATCCGGCAAAGATATTCTTGTTATTGATAAAGCAGCTATCGGAGCCGGCGCTTCAGGTATTGCATGTGGTATAATAAGAAATAACTATTTTCAGCCGGCCATGCGGGAACTCATGGCTCATAGCGTTGCTCTTTGGGAAGAGGATGCAAAAGGATACGGTTATCATCCAATAGGCTATATGCAGATATCCTGCGAACCTATGCATGCCGATGTTGCTGAAATTCATAAACAGCAGCAGGAGATAGGCTATGATTCCTTGTTTATTGAGGGAGAAAAAGAATGCCTGAAATATATGAGAGAAAATATTTTTCATGACTGGCAGGCTAAAAACATTACATCTGTTTTGCATGAATTAAAAGGTGGGTATGCACATAATACAAAATCACTTTATCGCCTTGCCGACAAGGCAGAAGCCGAAGGCGTAAGAATTCTTACAGGGGTTAAGGTAACAGGATTAAAAACAGGCAATAATTCTGTAGCCGCTGTAGAAACTCAAAAAGGAAATATTAAATGTGATTATTTAATAATTGGAGCCGGCCCATGGGCTAAAAGCTTCTGGGACATGCTTGATCTGCCTGATCAAATAGATATCAAAGATAATAAAAAGAATATTCATAAAAACGTTAAGATGTGGACATACTGGGGCCTTGTCGAAGGCACTCTTGGAGTTCCGCCTGACTATGCTATGAATAACAATGGCAAGATGCCACCGGTTATTCATATTGATACTGATGCCCCTCTATATTCCAGTGAGGATGGATCGCTTATAACAGACAAAATGTGGGGTATATATTATAAGCCTGACTTTCATTTCGGTGGTGTTCAGGGAGGAGCTGCTCCATATATTGTTAAAGGAGAGGTCAAGGTTGATCCATATGGCATTGATTCCCCGGATTTTGTTGTAGGCCCGGAGTTTGTTCATATGTGGACATCCGCTCTTGCCCACTGTCAGAAAAGATATGAGGATAAATATCAAAACTATAAGAATGAACCGTCTGGCGGCCTCGGAGCCTTTACACCTGACAATTTTCCTGTTTTCGATACAATGAAAGATAATTGCTATATGATTCTTGATTCCAATCATGGTTACAAAATGATCGGTGTCGGCAAACTGATTGCCAAAGAAATTACAGGAGAAAAACAGAGTTTGCTTAAACCTTTCAGATTTGAACGTTATGCAAAAGGCAAGCTTCATCCTGTTTCCAACAGTCCTTTCCCATGGAGCTAACTTTAATAAGAAACGGGAATACAAAACCGCAAGTTTTGGGAGAAAAAATGGACCTCGAAAACTGTAATCTTTTGGAAAAAATACATCAGGACGCATTAAAGATTCTGGAAGAAACAGGAGTTAAATGCAATTCTGCAGAAGTCAGACAGATCTTCGAAGATACCGGCCTGGCTGCTTTTGATGAAACTACTGGGCATCTTCATATTCTGAGTCCGCTGGTTGAACAGGCAATCAGCACTACCCCTAAAAGGGACAAATACTGGATTCCGGAAAACTCCTTCGGTGTTGGAGGTACGGCACCATTCGTTTATGATGATGACACAGGGGAACTGATAGTTCCTACCTTCGATCACCTTGCAAAAATAGCAAAAATAGTAAATGAAACAAAAGTAATAAATTTTATGGCAAGAGGAGTACTGATAAGAAACAGGGAAGTAAAAGTAATAGATACAATAATTGAAAATTGCTCAAAACCGATTTACGTTGCGGCCGTAACTGACGAAGGCATAGCAAGGGCTCAGCAGGTTCATGAAACCAGAGGTAATTTGACAGTACAGTTTTCCATTATAAACAGCCCATTGAACGTTATTGAAGGAATGATAGACCCTTTCCTGTCGTGTGTAAGGAAAGGCTTGCCCGTTTATGTTTCAACAATGCCCATGGCAGGGCTCTCAGCGCCTTATAGTATGTCTGGACTTTTGACTTTGACTCATGCTGAAGCCTTATTTGGAATAACCCTTGCGCAAATAGTTAATCCGGGCATAATGGTCGTTGATGCAGGCCTGCCTTCCATTGCTAATATTCAGAAAAACTATTCCGTTGATCTTGGTATGGTATCCCACAATATTGCCAACCTGCTTTTGGAAAAAATAAACAAAAAACTAAACATACCTTCCATACAAACCGCCTGCACAACAAATCAGGAAAAACCAAATGAAAAGTCCGAACAAGACGCAATTAATGGCTATGCATTGATGAAAAAATACGGCTTTCATCAGATGAGGCATGCTTTTGGTTTCTTAAAGGAATTAGTTTCGTTTTCCATAGAAAAGCTTGAAAAACATATAGTTCTATGTAAAGAAATCGGATCGGATCAGGCTCCTGATTATGAAATCGAACCTTATGATCCTGAAGGTTTCGATGCTATTAAACGCAATAGCAGCAAACCCAATTATATGCGCGATGACCATACCCTGAAAAATACAGGCAAATCTTTTTTATATTGATAACCAGCAAATGAAAATTACTATTTGTCAGACAGAACCTGTCTTACTTGATATTAAGACAAACCTTGAAGATGCAATTTCAAAAATCCATCAAGCCAAAGAAAAAAAAGCGGATTTGATTTTATTCCCGGAATTGGCACTGACAGGATATTTTGTTGGAGAAAGATATCATGAAGTAGCCCTTAAAATAGATTCTAAGGAAATAAAAAAACTGGCACTTGCGACAAAAGGAACAGCAGCAATAGTCGGTTTTATTGAAGAGTCAAAATCCATGAATTTTTATAACTCTGCGCTTATTGCTGTTGATGGGGAAATTCTATTTGCATATCGCAAATTAAATTTACCCAACTATGGAGTATTTGAAGAAAAAAAATATTTTTCTAATGGAAAACAAGTCTCAATATTCAGGTTGCTTGGCTATAATTTATCCGTTTTTATTTGTAACGACATGTGGCACCCATCCCTTCCTTATCTGGGAATATGCCAGAAAGCAGATATATTTATAACTATTTTAAATTCATCCCAAGGTTCTATGGGGAACGAATTCAGAAATATTGAAAGCTGGGAAATCATAAATAGATTCTATTCGCGCGTATTTGGAATTTACAATATATGTGTAAACCGTGTCGGTGTTGAACATTATTTTGAAAAAAGAGGGCGCGTGAAAAATACGGAAGAAGATGGGGATGGGGATGGGGAGAATGATCCTTATCGGTTCTGGGGAGGAAGCGAGATAATTAATCCCTTTGGGAAACAAATCGCCAAAGCCGCACTTTATAAAAAAGATACAATTTATGCTGAAATTTCAAGAGAGTTGCTCCGCCAAAAAAAAATTCTGCTTCCCTACTTGAGAGATGATGAACCACACTTTACTTATCGTGAACTTCACCGCATTTTATATGGTAAGAAATTTGGTAGTCCACACAAAACAATGCAGGTGGTTTAAAAAATTGTAGGGGCGGCTTTACGCCGCCCGATAGATTGATTTTTCTCGTTCCCATGCTCCAGCGTGGAAATGCATACCGTATGGGTTTCCATACAACAATCTTTTGTATCCTATTCAAATTCCGTGGTAACCGATATCTGATCAAGATTATTAAAAATTCGGAAAAATTTGCTTTGGGGGGTGAACACAGCAACGAAGGGGTATTATTATAATAATTATGACTCCTTCAGAGATAAATCAAATTCTTCAGAATATAAACATCTGGCCAGATGCAACCGAAAATGAGTCTGGGTCGAAGGCCGTTTTTGTCCTTCTTCAGCTCGTTGAACGTTTGAATCAAGAGAATGAGATATTAAAGATAGAAAACCAGAAACTGCGAGATGAAGTCAACTTGCTGAAAGGGGAACAAGGAAAGCCCAATGTTCGCGGCAACAAAAAAGGAGGCCAGGGCAACGTATCTTCGGAAACAGAGAGAAAAAAAAGGGAGAAAAAGGGAGAAAAAAAACCAAAGATGAAGTTCAGGAAATTCTGATTACCACAGACAACGTTGAATATAAAAGGGAAAAAAATTACTCTCCGGCGGAGAATAAAACTTACCTCGGTGAAGTGCCGAGTGGAGTTAAAGGAGAATTCGGTACTGGCGTAAGATCGCTGGTATGCACGCTTAAATATGTGGGCAACATGTCCGAGCCAAAAATTCTGGAGCTCCTTGAAAATTCTGGAATTTTCATTTCACAATCAACGATTTCGAGAATCCTTACAAATGACGAAACCGGCTTTAACAAGGAAAAAGAGGATATTTTCCGTGCTGCTTTGGAAACTACGCCATTTCACCAAGTTGACGATACTACGGTAAAGGTCAACGGCGAAAATCAATATTCACAAATTTTTTGCAATCCTTTCTATACGGCATTTTTTACTGTCCCCCACAAAAACCGTTTGACCATCCTTGACATATTGCTTTGCGGCAAAGAGAGAACCTACCTGTTCGACTCAAAGGCATTTGGTTTACTTTCAAATTTCAACATATCAAAGAAGGTTATTGACCAGATTACGCAATCGACCAATGCCATGG
>DAOWEW010000042.1 GCA_030638305.1 Desulfobacteraceae bacterium | reverse complement strand
TGAGTTTGTAAAGAAAAATAATGTCAAAATAATGGGCAATACAAACTCCCAGCAATTGCAAATCTATTTTGGTACACATATGGCGCAACACTACGAAGACTATAATATACGTCCGTTAAACAACGACCGGCCGGCATACCTGTCTATTGGTTCTCAATATAAAACCGATCATATGGGTCGCAGTGAGTTAAGCAAGATCCGGCAAATGTGGCAAGATAGTTCCATTGATGGCGGAAAACGAATCGTATCATAATACGATAACACTTAGAAATAACAAAATAATGATAACACCTGCGTTTAAGAAAATATATATAATACTTGGCAAAAACGATAACTCAAAGCTTGAGTGGCTTTTGGAAACGTTATCGTTTCTTTATTCATATGTTAATATGACATCAAATATTTATATTGTTTTGGAAAATCTTCCTGACAGCATGCCCCGGGTAGAACGTATTCAGAAAAATATCAACGAGTTTCTCAGTGAGCATCTGTTTGCCAGGCTTTACGTTCATTTTGTCCATCCCGCCCCTCCGTCGGCCATTGATGATATAAGGATATCATACAACTACCTGAAACAATTGACTGAAAAATTTGATCAGGAAGGCTACAAACACCAGGAATTACCAAGGCTCATATTGCTCCCGGTTCTTGTTCCGGATAATCAGGTCAAGCCTATCCAACTGATAGATTTGCTTGATGTACTAAAAAACTCTTTTTTATTATCCAGCCTTTACCTGAACAAAGACACTTTAAATCTGGCGCAAGATGAAAAGCTTATATCTTTGATAGACAAGGTGTACTACGGCATCGGAAACTCGAAAGAGATGACGAACGTCCTTTGTAATCTATTTTGTCAGGACATCATTGATAATTTATTGGACAAGTTAGAAAATAACGACCTGTCTATGACAGACCATTGCCAGGATTCGCTTATTATATCGGTTCAAGATGGTAATATTTACTGTTGTATGGATGCATTTCGCAAAAATGAAAGCCAGGCAGAATTCCTGACCAATTCGTATCAACAGGACAGATCAAAAAGAGACTGCCTTGGATGTAGAGAACAAGCAATTGATTCTTTTGTGGATTTGCCCAGGTCGCTTGTAACGAGCCAACAGACAGGAGCGTTGCTTTATCATTTCGGGGTATTGCGCCAGGATTCAGAAAACGATTTCCAGGCCATAAAAAACTTTAAGCAATCCTTAAAACTCTCTCCAATTGAAGAAAACGATCCTGTTTATTTTCGACTTGGTATCGGATACACAAATATTGGAAGCTATGATCAAGCGCTTAAAACATTCAGCAGTATTGAACTATCATATCAGGGTCAGCTCTTCTTCCACTTCTATAAAGGGCGTTGTTATTTTGAAATAGGAGAGTATGTCAAGGCTCTGGAGGAATTTTCAAAGGCAATACACTCAAAGCCTCAACATGATGATCGGATCAGGATTTTGATCTATATGGGAACATGTTTCAACAACCTTGGTAACTATGAACAGGCCATAGTTGAATTGGAAAAAGCCAGGGAAGCGGCAGGCAATATGAAAGAAATTTATAATGCTCTTGGCTTTTCTTATTTCAAGATTAAAAACTATGACAAGTCTGTTGAAAACCTTAAAATAGCTGTTGAAATTGATCCTTTTTCCGCTATTGATTATGCCAGCCTTGGATCAAATTACCGTGAAAAAGGAGATTTTAATATGGCAATTAAAATGTATGAAAAAGCCCTGGCCCTGGATCCTGAGATGGCGTCTGTAAAGGAAAATCTTGAAAGGCTGAAATAAAGACTTATAAGCAACCTTCTTGTAAAACTAACCTTTTACCAGCATTGTAGAAGGATCCAAGATCAATTCAGAATAATCGGAAGTCAAAGGCACTCCCTTTAATGTTTTAACATGAATTTCTTTTCCTTCAGGCTGAAGCTGAATAATAACATCAAAAAAATCAGCGAGGTGCAAAAGAGAATCTGGCATACCATCCGAATCATATTCATCATGGCGGTGTGTTCGGACTGTAAACCAGATATGCATAACACGGCTTTCTGCAAGTTTTTTTAATTCCGTTAGAGCTTTTCTTGTATTTTTATCGAATGGAAGTCCGTCGATAAGAATTATCTGCGGTAAAAAAATATTCTGCTCTATTAGATCGGTCATCCTTTCTTCAAGTTTCGGTACGCTAAAAGTATCTACCTTAAACGTCATTATAAGCCGGTGAGGCACTATAGCTTCCCATAACGGTTCTATCTGACTAATATTATTTTGATCCGCAATATTTCGAAATACTTCCTCATACCACAAACACACTTTTTTTACTGAATCATCCAAACTTATATGAAGAACATTTTTGCTTCTCAGAAGACTGTCCATGGCCAACTGCACAAGTATCGCTGTTTTGCCTAAACCAGCTCGCGCCAACACTGCACCAAAACCTCCTGACTGAAGAATATCCTCTGCTTCATGCCCCATAAGCCTTAAAGGATTACGGAAGATTAGCTCTTTTTTTAACATATTGAAATTCCTTTCTATCTGTTTGTCGCTATTCTCATCTCAGCGCCATCAAAATCAGGTAACCGTTCACAGTTAAAAAAACCGTGAACCAGTACTAAATTGCTATGCAACATTCTTCTTTTTTTCTGCTGCCTTTTTTGCCAAGTCCTCAGCAACCGAATTAGGAACCTTTTTATATGTGCAAAATTCCATGGTAAACTGAGCTTTGCCTTGAGTTAACGATCTTAATACAGTGGAATAACCAAACATCTCCGCAAGTGGAACCTGAGCCTCAATAACACACATGTAACCTTCGTCCTGAGAAGCAAGAATTATTCCCCGTCTCTGGTTAAGAGAACCCATAGCAGCGCCTTGATATTCTGT
>DAOWEW010000171.1 GCA_030638305.1 Desulfobacteraceae bacterium | reverse complement strand
CTTCCGCCATAATAATTATCCTTTCTGTAATTAAATTTTACAATACAAAAGCAATATAATATTGTAGATAAGTATTGTCAACCTTATCATCAACACAACAGACACCAAAGCTATATTTTATAAAGTTATTTCGTCCACGTTCCTTATGTTCAGATCCGGATTTTTTGATCAAAATATTGACAAAATAGCTTAAAACTTTTATCTATTGCCTGAATGAAAACTTCCGGTTTCGGGCAGTTGTTGCGAGGAGTCAGGAGGGTAACCGTTCCTAAGGAACGTGGACGAATTAACTTCCACAAGTAGGCGCACAGATTTGGGTTAAATTTGTTAAGGGAATAATATATATGATAATTAAAGAAGCAATTGAAGTTCTTAAAATAGAAGCAGAGGGCATACTTGGATTGATAGACCGGATTGACGACAATTTTTCCAAAATGGTGGAACTTATCTTCAATTCCGGAGGTCGTATAATAGTAAGTGGTATCGGCAAATCCGGAATAGTGGGCAGAAAGATCGTAGCCACCCTGAACAGCACCGGCACAAGATCCATATTCCTGCATCCGGTTGAAGCCATGCACGGAGATCTTGGCATAGTATGTCAGGATGATATATTTCTTGCTCTTTCTTACAGCGGTGAAACCGATGAGCTTAATATCCTTTTACCAAGCATACTCAAAATAGAGTGTAAGATTATAGCTTTCACAGGGAATATGCATTCAACTCTGGCAAAAAACAGCGACATAGTAATTGATGTTCATGTCAAAAAAGAAGCTTGCCCATTAGGCCTGGCCCCTACTGCCAGCACAACCGCCATGCTTGCAATGGGAGATGCGCTTGCCGTTGTCCTCATCAACAAAAAACATTTTAAACCCAGTGATTTCAAAAAAATTCATCCAGGCGGCATGTTGGGGCAGCGGCTTTCCAACAAAGTTAAAGATATCATGTTAACGGGAGAATCCGTGCCAAAAGTTTTCGCGGGAACAAGTATGGAAAACGCTGTAGGTGAAATCAATCGTTTTGGAATAGGAACAACTCTTGTTATAACGAAAGACAAAATCCTTACAGGTATAATAACCGATGGTGATATAAGACGTATTATCGCAAAGAAAAAGAATATTTTTGAACTTACACTCGAAGATGTTATGACAAAAAATCCACGAACGGTCGGAGCTGATTCTCCGGCGTACGACGCACTGAACATAATGGAACAGCACCAGATAACTATCCTCCCAATAATTGATTCAATCGGAAAAGTTGAGGGTATTTTGCATCTCCACGATATATTAGGTAAAGGCGATTTCAAGTTTAATGGAAAATAAGGAGATTGGTTATGGATTATAATTCTATCAATACAACAATAAAGACATTAGGAGAGCCTCAATTCCCTTCGCCTATTTTAAAAGGAGACAGCAGCGTAAAAAATCAAAATTTTGTTCCCGACAATAACAGGATATTAATAGATGTAAAATTTGATAGAGTTATAAAAACAATCAAAGAAAAAAAAATACCAACATCGTTTGAAATGGCCGGTCCCAGAAGCAAAATATTTTTTAATCCCGACAAACTAAGGTGTGCAATTGTAACATGCGGAGGGCTATGCCCTGGTCTGAATGATATAATTCGTTCAATAGTTTTTGAACTTCATTACAGTTACGGAGTCCGGCATATCTATGGTATAAGATACGGCCTTCAGGGTTTTATTCCAAAATATGGGCACGAGATAATGGATCTCAAACCTGAAGCGGTTGTCAATATACTTGAAATGGGTGGTTCAATCTTAGGGTCTTCAAGAGGAGTCCAATCAATAGAGGAGATTGTTAATACCCTTCAAGAAATGAACATAGGTATCCTTTTTATGATTGGGGGCGATGGAACACTTAGGGCTGCAACCGGGATAGTGGATACCATAACAAAAACAGGTCTGAAAATAAGTGTTATTGGAATACCGAAAACAATAGATAATGATATTTATATGGTATCAAGAACTTTTGGTTTTGATACTGCTGTTGACATGGCCACGCAGGCGATCAGGGGAGCCCACAATGAAGCTGTGGGTTATCCCAACGGAATAGGACTTGTAAAGCTTATGGGAAGGCATTCCGGTTTTATAACGGCAACAAGCGCTCTTGCTCAACAAAATGTGAACTTTGTGCTGATACCGGAAGTTGATTTTGATCTTGAAGGACCGAAAGGTTTTCTAAACGAGCTTGAAAAACGTATTCATCTCAGAAAACATGCTGTAATACTGGTAGCTGAGGGAGCAGGCCAGAAGTTTTTTGAAATTGACAAGAATGAGCGTGATGAATCAGGAAACATCAAACTTAAGGATATAGGGCTGTTTTTAAAAAACAAAATAATATCTTACTTCCAATCCAGAAACATTAATATATCACTTAAATATATTGATCCCAGTTATATGATCAGGAGTCTGCCGGCAAATGCAAACGACCATGTTTTTTGCAGCTTTTTGGGACGCGACGCTGTTCATGCCGGAATGTCGGGAAAAACGGGACTCTTAATCGGCCACTGGAACAACTATTTTGTTCATATCCCAATGAAAGCCTCCGCCGGTAAACGAAAAAGAGTTGATTCAAACCAAAAATTGTGGCTAAGCGTCCTTCACGCAACAGGCCAGAGTTCCTTTAAAAATGAATAACTAACGGTTCACGGTTGTCGGTTTACAGTTTTTCAATGAACTACGCAACAACTGCAGCATTTTAACCATGAACCGTGAACCGCTATTATTCCAATTCAATAAATTGATTACCTTTAATTTTAAGAAGATAAAGATCTTTCTGAAGTCCCCCGTTATTATCAAATGAAGTAAGACCTGTTACCCCATGAAAATTACTAAGTTTTATCAGTTCATTTTTCACTTCGCTTCTGAATCTGACATCAGGCCGGCTGACTATCTGAAACAACATCATTGCAGTATCATAAGCTACAGCTTCTATGAAACCGGGCTTCTCCCTGAAAGTCTCCTCAAAAGCCATGACAAAATCTCTCACCTTTTCTGAAGAGCTTTCTGCGAAAAAAATATCCGGCATTATAGCATTTTGCACATATTTCTGCGCCATTTTGATTAAAAGGTCTGAATGCCATAGATTGGTACCCAAAAGATATACATTATCAATATCATGAAATGACAACTGAGGGATAATAAGTCCTGCTCTTTTCGGTGAGTCGGGAATACATATAGCATCAAAATCAATAACGGGCTTCGGCTCACCATCCTCTATAAAGCTCTCTTCCTCTGTAGACTTATCAGTATCATGATACTTTTCTTCGCTCCAGATATGGTCTTCTTTTTTTTCTTCATCTTCAATCAACTTGTTTATATTTTTCAGATCCTCCGGCAATTCATAGTAAAGCCCCACAAGTTTCTTTATTGGATCTGCAAAATCAGTGCTTTCAGGCTTGTACGATTCAACTCCGACTACTTTCCCGCCACAACTCTTGATCTCATCCCAGAAAAGATTCATAAAAACTTTACCATAATTTTCATTTGGATAAAGAATTGCAAAATTTTTCAGCTTGAGCTCTTCAATTGCGTAAGAAACAATTGTTTCGACCTGCATTTTGGGAGTAAAAAAATTTCTGAAAACATAATCTCCGGTATCAGCAATATTGTCCTTCTGGGTTATAGTAACTATAGGAATTCCCCTGTTTTGTGCTTCTAAGGCTGCAGGCTCGGCCGTAAAAATCGGACCGATAATTGCTGCAACATGCTGTTCAAATAATTCATTCACTGCATTAACAGCAATATCCGGATCTGAACCCGTATCTTTTATTATTATTTTAATAGACGGCCGGTCATCCTGAGAACAGAATTGCCCAAGTGCAAGTTCAATCCCTTTCAATGCCTTGTCGCCAAAAGCTTTGTAATAACCGCTAAGGGGAAGCAAACAACCTATGGTATAGCGACTGTATACAGACTTTGTGCTGAGTTCTTCTATAATATTTTTCGCTTTTACGACATAATTATGCTCAGGAAACCTGTCGACAAAAGCAGAAAGCATCATAATAGCATCATTATATTGTTCTGTTTCAGCCTTTTTAAGACCGTATAGATACATAAGCAGACCTGCAACAGGCGGCTTATATCCCATGTTTTCCATAATGGATATAATCTCTTCTTTATCAAACCGTATGGCGGTTTCCTTAAGTTTCTTGATAACGGGTTCTCTTTCAAGACCTTTTGATTTCTCATATGATAATATATAGTAATGTAAAGCATCCAGCGGAGAACCGAGTGCAAGATAAGTATCTCCTATTAGAACATATATTCTTAGAACGTGAATCCTGGATACAATTTTTTTTAGAATACGTTCGGCGTCACTTATTACTTTTTTGTATTTGCCTTGTTTATAAAATGTTACCAGTCTTTCAACTCTTGCATCAGGAACAAAAAAGCTGTCAGGATATTCAACAATCAAACGGTTATAGCTATCATGTGCTTTTGCATAATCTCCAAGCGCTGTATAAATTGCCCCTGTTTTTATGAGCGCAGCATCGGCAAGAGGGCTGTCCGGGAATCCGGCAAGATACTCATTGTAAGTATCAAGAGCTTTCTCATATAATTTTATCTGATACAATTTTTCTGCTTTTGAAAACAACTCATCTGCAGGACCAGGCTGGACAGGAACAGACAAAGGAATATCTTTCAACCCGCACGAGCATAAAAACAGAATTGCAATTAGAACAAAATTTAAATTTATTTTTTCCATTTCTTAACCCCGCCCAATTTACGCCGTAGGCACGGATGGCGAATCTGATTTTTCAAGAAAATATGCTTCCGCAGCTTCCCATCCGCTGTCATATACACAATGGCTGATATGTGATTTTTCAATCCATTCGCAAGGTTTACTCGTAAACCAGGTTCTTGCACCGGATGTTGACCTGATTGGATTCTCCTTGTCAAAAACAGGAGTTAATTAATCAGCTTAAACCACTACCTCAGGTAGTGGTCCCCTGAATAGGTTCTACCAGTTTATTAGTGATTTATTATTAGGTATAATGCACCTCCCTGGAAGGTACATCTGAAAAGTTGGGAGGTACATTATGAGTAGATTGAAGAAGTTATCACATTCGATATGGGAATGCAAATTATGTGCAGCTCAACATAATTTGCATTATGTGTACCAAAATATTATGTGCAGTCAGCGAGCTAATAGGTTGATATTGGTGATATCCGAATTGATTTACAGCCTTGTCAAGCCACCACCTCAGGTGGCAATGGCATGGAGGTTCCTTAATAGGAAAGCCTGTCAATTTTTATATCAAGAATCTTGGTGATAGGTTTGGCCATGGCAGGAGAAAGCCTGCGCTTACCTCTCTCATAATCACTGATCATGTTCTGACGGATATTCAGTTTCTCGGCAAGTTGCGCTTGTGTTAAACCTGCTTTAAGCCTGGCACCTGCGAGAAGATTACCAACTCTGTTTGACTGCATTTCTTTCCAGAAGTCAGTTTCCTCCACAGGAATGCTGTCGTTAGCTTCGGAAGAAAGGATACTTATTTCAAATTTTTTTTTAATCCAATCAAGAAGTTCTTCTACATGTTCACCTTGAATGGATAACTCAATACGGGGCTTTTTCACGAGAGCCAACATAGTACACCTCAATTTCAATCTTTTCGTGCTGCCATGTCCAGCAAGCCACATAGCGATAGGACAGATGACAATGGTATTTGTTTTTTCCCAATGGCGAAAAATTACGCCAACTTTTTTGAATGGGACCATCAGCTTTCAGGTCTTCGACAAGTAAAAACAGCAGCTTCTGAATATTTTGGGGTAATTTATTCAATCTTTTGTTGACTTTTTTTTTTATCCTGACTCAATATTGCATAAAGTAATATTATTACCAAATAGAGTAATAATCAAGATGTATTATTATTTCACAGCAATTCTAATTTTGGAAATTGATCACAGGGTAGGTTGGGTTGAGCAACGCGAAACCCAACAAATTTAGCAAATGTTTCGCATAATCGTTGGGTTTCGTACCTCAACCCAACCTACAAAAAGCCATAATTAGAATTGCTGATTATTTCAATGGTATCTCTATGATAGCAGCAAACCTTTTATGTATAAGGAGCATATGAACAATCAAATGAAAAATATAAACCGTCACCTTGCCTTATTCTTCTCATTACTTCCATTTTTTATAGGGTGTTTACTATTTTTTCTTTTATCAGCGCCGCTTCTG
>DAOWEW010000068.1 GCA_030638305.1 Desulfobacteraceae bacterium | reverse complement strand
GGGAATGAGAGCTCATGATATAAAAAGGCGTATAGGGTGGTGCAACCATGAAGCTGAAAGAATTACAGGTTTCGATAGAAAAGATGTTCGGGGAAGGGACTGTCACGAAGTATTTGGCGTCCCTTTTTGCGGTGAACGCTGTTGTTTCAGTAAAGACAACCCTGAAATTATGAATAACTATGAATATACGATTAACAGCTTAAACAAAAAGGGCGAAATCAAAAACATTGAAATGTCATTTAACAGGATGGATGACGAAAACGGAAAACTCTTTGGGGTTATTGCTTTTCTGAGAGATGTGACAGATATTTTGAGTTTGAAAATAAGAGCCGGAAAGCTAAACAGCTTTGCAAATATCATAGGTCAAGACACAAAAATGCTCCAGCTTTTTCAACAGATCAGAGATGTAGCTTACTATAATTATCCGGTACATATTTCCGGAGAAACAGGCACAGGCAAAGAACTGGTTGCTGCAGCTATTCACAATGAAGGCCAAAAAAGTGGTGCTCCGTTCATTGCTATAAATTGCGGAGCATTACCGGAAAGTCTCATAGAAAGTGAACTTTTTGGGCATGTTAAAGGAGCGTTTTCAGATGCCATACGTGATAAAAAGGGACGCTTTGAGCTGGCCAACAAGGGTACAATATTTCTGGATGAGGTTACGGAACTTTCAAAAAATGTACAGGTCAAACTTCTGAGATTTCTGCAGGAAGGTACATTTGAAAAGGTTGGCGGAGAAAAAACAATCTCTGTAAATATTCGGGTTATCAGCGCAACAAACAAAGACCTTAAAAAAGAAGTAAAGAATAAAAATTTCCGCGAAGATCTTTATTACCGTTTAAATGTAATACCGATATCTATTCCCCCTCTCCGTGAACGAAAAAATGATATACCGCTTCTCGTCAATCACTTTCTTAAACAGGCTGAGGAAGATTATAAGCTAAAACCTCCCATAATATCCAAAGACGCTATGTCCTTAATAATGAATTATGCCTGGCCGGGCAATGTGCGTGAGCTTCAAAATGCTATTCAGTTTGCTATTGTAAAATGCAGTGGCAACTTAATTAATTCAGATGAACTTCCTGTTGAGCTGAGAGAAAATAAAAAACCGGTATTGAAACGCGGCCCTTCCAGGAAGCTTGACTTTGATACAATAAAATCTGCCCTTGAAAAAACAGGATGGAACAAATCAAAGGCTGCCAAGCTTCTCGGAGTGGGAAGAGCCACCTTATACAGATTTTTAAGCGAACATCCTGAAATACTTAAGGAACGTGGACGAATTAACTTCCGCAAGTAGGCGCACAGATTTAGGTCAGGTTTGTTTGATCTACAATCACAAAAGTCGAAGGAATAGCGAGCTATTTCAAAATTTTTGTGATTTTAGATCGGGCAAAGATGGCTTGAAGCTGTGATGCATAGTTGCGGAAGTAATTTCGTCCACGTTCCTAAGCATTATCAAGTTCATCTTTAAGCCAGTTTTTAACTTCTCCCTCAATAGAATAAACGCCTTTATTATGACCGACTGACTCCAGGAACCGGGTTTCTATTCCTTTTGGCATTGTTAACGCAGCGAGTTCAACGCCGTCTTCACTGTTACGACGGATAAGGTAGATTAACGGCTCATGCCATGTATTTATTACAAAATAAGTAGAAAAATCTTTTTTTGATCTTATTACGTTTTTACCCAGAGCCGCATTATTACCCCATTCCAAATAAGTTGTGACAGCCAGTTCCGGTGTCATCTCCCAGTCTATGTCATTTATTAGGTCAAGATTGTTTCTGATATCTTCTAATTGCATCATACTGTTCCTCCTTTGATTCGAAATTGGTAAACAATAAAAATAGCTGGTTGAATTGCTATTTAACACATTTAACTACAAGTAACTGCAAGCTATGTGCCATTGAAAACAAAAACTCCAGGGAGAAAATAACATCTTGAATTAAAAGAAGATATTGAGATTACATTATACATGGAAAGATATATAAAATGTCTCATGATACAATTATGTTTCTAATTTAAAAATGATACAGAATTTATGATTAGTTTCTCATTTTTTACCTGTTGGGTTATAATAATTATTTGAGTTTTCGAAAAATAAATTCTACAAAATTTACAGGTTTTGCTTGACTCTGAAATTGCCATAGAGCCAAATATCTTTATTATTTCACAGTATTAATCGGAATAGTAATAAACGGCAACGATAAGCTGTCATTTCGTGTAACCGCTTTAATCCGTTTACTCTTAACTAAAACCTGATGGTCTCTGTCAAAAATATAATAATACAATTCTGTTATTCCATGGAACATTGAAAGGGCTATCAGATCCATGCTGGATATGCCTCCCACAACAGGAAGTACCATGTCAGGGGTACTGATACCAAATTGATCAATATCCGTTCCAAGGGATGTAAAAAATACATGCAAAATCAAGTCGGCATCATCTGAAGATTCTACCATTTGGCACTGGTATTTAGCCATCAGTTCCATTCTCAGACGTTTTTGTGCATATTCAAAGATCTCGGTCGATTCAAGAAAAGAACATTTTAAAAGTATTTTTTCTCCTCTCAGGATAGAAAAATCTTTTTCCGGCAGCATGCTCATAAGCTTGTTGATACTTAATGATATGAGCCTTTGTTCAGTTGAACCTGTATAGTGTTCACGTATTTCACGTGTCGAACATGAACAGACCAAACACAAAACAATCAGCATCATCCAATGTATTTTCATTTTACCTGTTTTTTTGAATCAAAAATATGTGAATATATGACTTTATTGATTTACTATCTTTGCAAAACAATTGGTACAATATGCAGTGGATGCAAGGTGAATTAGCCACAATATCTTGTGTCTTGATTTTTAAAATCGGAATAAATTAACAGAGTCATATATAGAATTTGCGCTTCACCATAATTAGAAGCAGGCGAAGTGCTGCCAAGAGGTGTGATAAAAAATTACAATTGTAGTAAAAGTATAAGCAAAATTGGCCTTGTGTGTCAAGACCAATTTGACCCCATAATGTTGTGGGAGCAACTCGTAGGGCGAAAATGGAGGATGTTGGGCTGAATGTCCCAGATATTGAAAAAGCGGCCAGGAGGTCTTTTCC